>JBCDFY010000008.1:0-62762 GCA_039176995.1 Bacteroidota bacterium | reverse complement strand
TTTGGAGGAGAAACACCATATTTTGCTGTTAGCAAAATATGGTGTTTCTCCTCCAAATCCACCCCTTTTTCGCCGCAAAGCGGCGGAAAAAGTAGTATAATCAATTTTGGTAGGGTAGAGTAGACATCTCTTTTTCTTAATAAAGATTTACACCCGTCTAATATGTCCTTATCAGTGAATCACGGACATTTGTAACGCAAAATAGATCACTAGCGTCTTTCATTAGCACTGTAAGTTCAGCGTAAATAATCCAAATATCGCTGCATCCTAAATTCAAAACTCCTACCTTTACCGCATGAAACACGCTTATAAAATCATTGGAGTGCTAATTATCATTTACAGCTTTGTGGTTGGAATGATTGTGCCACTTACGCCAGGTATCGTAAATGTGACGCCACCAAGCGGAGCAACGGGCGAAACTTTGGAGGTTGGAGTCACGGGCTACAACAGTCATTACCTGAAAGCGAAGGATAGTTTGCGCGCTTGGCTGAAATTGAATGACGAAAAGACATTGGCAGCGAAGTCCATTCAAGTGGAAAATGAGACGCAACTGAACTTACAATTCGATATTCCTGAATACTTGCCGAGTAGCCAGCGCGTACAAGAAATGGCTTTAATCATTGACAATACTGTTGATGGAACGTCAGTGATGCCGAGTGCCGTTTTCATCAGGCAAGACTCCGTGGATAAGAAGATGGGCGAACAAGTCTGGAAAAACGATCCGATTGAAAATTTGAGTTCGCGTGATTATATGACTTTTCCTTTCCGAAGCATTACTGAAGAAAGTATCCGCAATACCTATTTTCATGTTTCGCTTTGGTTTGCGATGATGTTTATGATGGGTGCCGCGGTCTGGCATTCCATCAAGTACTTGAACAAAAAGGAAATAGAAAGCGACATTAAAGCAGTAGGATTTACACAGGTGGGGGTACTATTTGGTCTACTAGGTTTAGTCACTGGCATGGTTTGGGCGCAATATACTTGGGGTTCATTTTGGAGTTGGGACATCAAACAAAATACCACTATGATTGCTTTACTGATTTATCTTTCCTACTTTGTTCTCCGCAACTCTTTTGACGATCAAGAACGTCAGGCACGTATCTCTTCGGTATACAGTATTTTTGCTTTCGTCGCACTTATCTTACTGCTATATGTTATTCCTAGAATGACCGAAAGCCTTCATCCAGGTAATGGCGGCAATCCAGGTTTTGGTGGCGAAGATTTAGATAACACCATGCGCATGGTGTTTTATCCAGCAATTATTGGTTGGACGTTGTTTGGCGTTTGGGTGTCTAGTTTGATTATTCGAGCGGATAAGTTGAAAGCTAGGGTACTAGATATTGATTAAAGAGAGTCATGGTATCATGAGTGTGATACCATAGTGTTTTCCTAAAAAAAGACCTATCTTTTTACTTTTACAAGTAATTGATTTACCAGTATTTTTTCTTTTTGTTTGATCAAAAAGAAACAAAAAATCAAGACTGTATGGATTTTTTAACGCTCCAAAAGCACCAAAAAGACTAAACAAAATAAACTCGCCTCAGCGACTGGCTTTCAAACTTTTAGTCAAAGGTTACAGGTTACGCCAATTTACGACTACAGTTAGCAATTAGTTTTGGCTCACACAGTATTTTGTTTTTAACGCCTTTTTTGCACTTTTTCCGCTAAAATCCATAAGGTCAATCAAATAACCGTTCAAAATTTTACAGGAAAACCCTTTATGATAACAAATTAATTTATTCAGATCGTTGCTCTTTTCAAGTCAATTGGGGGCATCGAACCCAATCGACTTGATCGGGGTTTGGATGGACTCGACGTCCATCCAAATCCAAAATTTGGACTACCCAAATTCATTTCAAATCTCAATCCACAAATGATAAAGAATTTCTTCAAGCGATTATATACTACCTCTATTCCAACTAAAGCAGGGAAAAGTCATCCAGTGGGCGCGACAGTGTATCCAGATGGCGTCAATTTCTGTCTGTATTCCAAAAATGCGGCAGGCGTTGAACTTTTACTCTTCGATCATGCCAAGTCAACGACGCCGAGTCATGTCATCACCTTACATCCTGAAAAAAATCATACCTCTTACTATTGGCACGTCTTCATTCCTGGCATTAAAAGTGGACAGGTGTATGGCTACAAAGTACATGGACCTTACGACCCAAGAAATGGAGATCGCTTCGATGGGGCGAAATTGTTGTTAGATCCTTATACCAAAGGCGTCGTGACCCACAATTATGATCGCGGAGCAGCGACTCGACCAGGCGACAATACGGCGCTGGCTATGAAAAGTGTGGTGATTGATAGCGGTGGATATGACTGGGAAGGCGACGAACCGCTAGAAATTCCATTGGCAAAATCCATCATCTATGAAATGCACGTTGGAGGGTTTACAAGTCATCCCAATTCGGGTGTTCCTGAACATTTGCGAGGAACCTATTTAGGCATCATTGAAAAAATTCCTTATCTCAAATCCTTGAATATCACGGCAATTGAGTTACTGCCCGTTCATCAATTTGATGAGCGCGATGTGCCCGATCAATCGTTGGTTAACTATTGGGGTTACAGCCCAATTGCTTATTTCGCGCCACATAATGCTTATGGAACGACGGATGATCCTGTAAGAACATTGAATGAGTTTCGCGATATGGTAAAAGCCTTGCATAAAGCAGGCATTGAAGTAATTGTGGATGTAGTTTACAATCATACCGCAGAAGGAAATCACGAAGGTCCGACGCTTTCGATGCGAGGTATCGATAATAAAGTATATTACACGTTAGGTGAAGACAAGCGCTATTACAAAAATTATAGTGGTACAGGAAACACCTTGAAAGCCAATCATTCCGTAGTTCGGCGAATGATTATGCACAGTTTGCGTTATTGGGTGGAAGAATTGCACGTCGATGGTTTTCGATTTGATTTGGCGTCCATCTTGTCGAGAGATGAAAATGGTATTCCCATGCAAAATGCGCCGATTTTGTGGAGTATTGAATCTGACCCAGTGCTTTCTAAAGTAAAGATTATCGCAGAGGCTTGGGATTTGGAGCAATATCAATTGGGCAGTTTTGTGGGGGATCGTTGGGCAGAATGGAATGGCAAATTCAGAGATGATGTGCGGGCATTCTTGATTGCACACGAAAGTATGATGAATCCATTTGTGCAACGATTGACGGGAAGTCCAGATTTGTTTAGAGATATGACACGCGACCCGAGTCGAAGTATCAATTTTGTGACGGCACATGACGGATTTACGCTGAATGATTTGGTATCTTATAATGAAAAGCACAATGCAGCTAATGGCGAAGATAACCGCGATGGACACAACCATAACATCAGCTGGAATCATGGCGAAGAAGGCGAAACCGAAGATACAGCTATCGAAACCTTGCGAATACGACAAATCAAAAATTTCTTTGCCATTACTTTGCTTTCACAAGGTACACCGATGCTTTCTATGGGCGACGAAGTGCGCAGGACACAGCATGGTAACAATAATGCTTATTGTCAAGACAACGAAATCAGTTGGTTTGATTGGAGCTTGGTGGAAAAGAATAAAGGACTACTCAATTTTGTGCAGAAACTTAACAAATTCAATTTAGATACTGAGTTCTTCCAAGAATGCTCCTTTTGGAATATTCCTGACGAAATTGATACCGAATTTACGCTTCACGGTACGCTTCTGAATAATGTGAATTGGAACAAAGATGCGCACGCTATTTCTTACACACTCTACAATCCAACTTACCAAAAAGCAATTCATGTCATGATTAATTCCTATTGGAAAGGATTGACTTTTGAATTGCCAGAACTAACAAATTCTAAATGGCGACTGGTCATTAACACGAAAAATCCGTCTCCTAAAGATATTTATGTGGGCAAAAAAGGGCCATTGTTAAGAGCAAAGAAGTATCGAGTGGCGGCACGGTCGGTAGTGGTTTTGATGGCTAAGGAGTAAGCTGTTTGGAGAGGTTTTTAGGATAAAATTTTCTATAGCTCGGGAATTTAGGATTGTACATTTATGAAATTACTCAGCGAGAAAGCAAAGAGTAGAATCAAGTAATTGAGTCGTGAATACCTCATCAGCCATCGTATTTAGATTATGAAACGTTATGAGTATTGAATAGAAGTGATGATGTAGAAGTTTTTCTCGTATTGCTGCTTAAATCAGGAAAATAGATTAAGAATTTGTGATTTAATGATAGATATAAAACCTGTAACTTATGACTGTTGGTACTAAAACCCGTACGAAAAAGGCTATTGTGGGAATCTCTTTTTTCTTCCTGCTCTTGGTGGTTGGTTTTTTTACTTTACTACTCAATCCACAATCTCTATTTGCCCATCAATCGTCTTACAAGAATTATCACATTTACAGTGGCGAAGAACCGAATCTGAAACCACTTGAAGGCATCTTGGATCAAGCGGAAGAGCGATTAAAAACAAGCGAGTTATACGATGAAAGCTATAAATATGACATTTTTTTCAGTCATAATCACTTCTACAATCGCTTAGACAATTTGGTATTTGGTTCTTGGGCAGCGGCTAGAGCAATTGACAATAATTTGATCGTTAAAATAGAAACTGACTTCGACCAAGGAGTTGCTTACACAGAAGATGATCAGTTAGATTTAGTTTATCTATTTACACACGAAATGATGCATTGCCTACAAGCCAATGCCTATGGGAAGAGGAAGTTCAATCCTTTCTTCCCGCCTCCACTTTGGAAGTTGGAGGGGTATCCTGAATATGTGGCTCGAACTAATTTTAAAGAATTAAATCTCCGAATGGCTATTGCCCTGATACTAGATATGAAAGTAGAAATGCCATTCGAAGTTGTTAAAGTCGAAAACGAACCAACTCCTTATTTTTACTACAAAAGTTACTTGATGACTCGCTATTTGATAGAAATAAAGAGCAAGACATACGATGATATTCTGAGAGACGAGAGAACGGAAGAGGAAGTATGGGAAGAAGTAGTTGATTGGGCAGTACAAACACATTGACCACTATTCGCGTCAATTTGGTGTTTAGTAGGGTTATGTATATTTTCTTCTTTCCTTATTAAGTAACTCCCGAAGTGCCGTAAAATACTGATTCCGAATTCTTAAGGATTCCTTAGAAATATTATTGCTCTGATTCATCAAGTTGGTCATAAAAACTTCGGCTCTATCACACAGCGTTTTATCGTTGCTGAAGGTGTAATCAGGATCACAAAAAGTCCAATTGACGAATCGAGTTTGTTCTGATTTGAAATAAACCACATTGTTGGTGGCACTCATTAATTCTGAGTGATAAAGTTGAAATGCAGCTTTATTATTTCCATTTTTGCACGCTGCCGCTGCCATCTTCTCTGCATCATCTAGTATTTCTTCTAGTAAGTCAAAAAGCTCTATAACGACTGCCTGATTTTTGAATAAATGTAAGGCATTGACATAGCGAATTTGCTCCAAGATGCTATTCAAAATGGCATTGTTCCAGATTTCTGAACTTGGTAGATTTTGGTAGTGTTGATTGAGGCTATGAATCAACGTCAAATCTGTTTGCTCTAGCAGATCAAAACTAAATTTCGTATTGTAATTTTCAGGAGCATTCCAAGAGGCCATTTTCCAAACAAAAGACTTGAAGGACAACAATTTAGGATAGTTTAAGAAAATAAAAATTGGTAATCCTTTTGTAGAATAAAATATCCTAGCATTTTCCAAATCAGAAACTTCTTCAAAACGCTGCAGCATATCCTTTAAAAAAGTGCGGAAAGCAGGTGTTTTTTGATCATAAAAGAAATGTTGAATAAAGCCTCCTTTAGACGTCGAGAAAGCTAATTCATCTAAGGAAAAATTGAGTTTTTTAGCAATGGTGCAAGCCTCCTCAAAAGAGAACAAAGTGTCCCCTCTCAATCGCCGATATACTGCATCGCTGCTCAAGAAAAGCCACTCGCTTAACGATTCTACGGCAATAGACTTTTTCTTAAACAATTGCTTGATCTTTTGTGCTAATGCAGCATTGAAAGTGTTCATAGAGATTCTTGATTTAGAATTAAGCGTATACGAAGTTCTTATTTTTGACACGGATTGAGCGGATTAAACGGATTTCATGTAGGTCGTATGCCGTTCTTTCTGACTTTTCAAGCCAAAAAATTCACGAGAAATATAGGTCTTGCTGTACTTCGTACATTCCTAATTTAGAATTTGCAAAAAACATACTTTTATTCCGATTCTTCCACAAGTCATGCGAAAAACGCTTCGTCAGATTTCACTTTTTGCGTTTTTTGCCAAAAAATGATTTAATCTAATCAAAATCTAATCATTCAAAGGCAAAATCAATTCTAACTCTCCACCTTTAAGCAAATAGAGCCAATAATGATATCCTCATTGCCCCTAACTTTGCCCCTGCATAAAGATGGAAATACTATTAGAATTTAGGTCGCTGTTGATTCAGCGATCTCTTTCTTCCATTCCTACATCTTCACGTCAAATAAAATAGTACACATTTCCCAAAAGGGAACACTATTCCTTTTTTCAATTTTTAAGTAATTCTATGAAATACACGCTGCTATTCGCTGCCCTAGCAGGCTGCATTGCCGTTCATGCTCAGGTCATTAAAGGAAATAATACAGGAGGCAGTGCTTCTTCAGGAGCAGTCACTCAAATAGTCAATTATGATAGCAGTGATTTTGGACCAGGTATCACGGCCGCCAATGTGCAGATTGGAATCAATTGGCAAGGAGAAGACGCAAGCAACATCTTTTTCAATGAAGCGATAAGCGTCGTACTCACCAGTCCCAGCGGTACTAGCGTTCAACTCATACAGCCTCGGCAAGGATCGATTGCTCCTACTTATGGTTATAATGCTGGAGCATTGAACACTTGGGGACCTGTGACTACCATTTTTGCAGATAATGGTGCTAGTGCTGCATCTGGAACGGCTCATCCAATGCCAGGCACTTGGCAACCTCAAAATCCCTTGAATGCATTTATTGGAGAATCTCCTATTGGTGATTGGGAATTGACCATTTCTTACATTAATTTTTTGGGAACAGATGTCTTGAATTGGTCTGCATTCAATCTATTCATTGCAGGTGGTTTAATGCCCGTAGAATTGACAAAATTTGAGGTAAAAGAAATGGGCAATGGACAAGTCCAAATTGATTGGCAGACTGCTTCGGAACTTGATAATGATTACTTCTTACTAGAATGCTCTAATAATGCAAAAGACTGGAAATCAATTGCTAAGGTAACAGGAACAGGCACTTCTTTTGACCAAGTTGATTATCAATTTATAGATAAAAGTACGCACAAAGGCACAATATACTACCGCCTGAAACAAGTAGATTTTGATGGTACTCATGAATACTCTGAAATTATTTCTCTTGATCTGAAAAGTGAAAAAGATGATCTATTTAAAGTCTTTCCGAATCCAGCGGAACAGTTCGTTACACTAGAAAATGCCGTAGGAAGAATAACCATTTATAATGCGCTGAATCAAGTTGTTCATTCCTCAGAAAACGAAATCTCCAGTTATCAATTGGACTTAAATAATTTACCAAAAGGGCAATACATTATCCAAATACGAGGAAAAAATAACGAGATCAAAGAGCAGCGATTGATAAAGCTATAAGAGTGCTTCATGACTCTATCATAATCATTTCCCATGTAGCCCTTTAAAACCTTTTCTGAATTTTTTCAAAAATGTACACTATTATGGAAGCTGTATTTAAAGTACTGTACAACAAGGCTTTCAATCAATTTTACAAGACAAGCTAGTTGCATTGCCATAGTATTTCTATGAATTGATCTTCACAGATCAGGTGGTGTAACTCAACCTGATTTTTTCAACTAAATATAATTATCATGAAGATCTTTTCCCTCAGTTTTTTGATGTTTTTGTGGGTAGGATTGCTGACTGCCCAAGATTGTCAGCAAGACAATATCCCTCCAATTGCCAAATGCTTATCTGGAGTGACGTTTCAGCTAGATGAAACTGGCGTTTTCTTCCTATTTCCAGTAGATTTAGATGACGGAAGTAGTGACAATTGTAGTTCCAACTTGCGCTTTACCTTCGGAGGCGAAAATGGTACAGATATGATGACTTTCAATGAAGTAGGTAGCTATAAAGTCACTGTGAAAGTAGTCGACGAAGCTGAAAACGAGAGTTGGTGTGAAACTGTTGTGTTCATTAAGGACAAATGTACAAATGATGTTCAGCCACCAATGATTCGTTGTATATATAATTATTCAATACCTATTAGAGAATCTGGTTTTGCCACAGTTTTTGCAGAAAATCTAGATGTTGGGAGTGTAGATAACTGTAGTTCTAATCTGAAATTCTCTTTTTCTTCTGACATAGAAGATAATACTAAGGTTTTTACAGAGCCAGGAAACTATAAATTGATATTATGGGCTACAGATGAAGCTGGGAATCAAAGTTATCTTAATAGTGCAGATGTAACAGTAGTGGATTACAGAAATGGGTGTGAAGAGGATCAGGAGCTTCCCGTCTCAAATTGTCTGCAAGAGCTATATTTACCACTAGGGGACGATGGACTAGCTACCTTGTATCCAATAGATTTGGACAATGAAAGTTATGATAATTGCAGTGATGTGTTAAGCTTTTCTTTTTTTGAGGATATCTACAACGGAAATACAGAGACAGAAATAACCTTTGACAAAAGTGGACAGTATAACGTCATACTAATTGTTAGAGATGAAGTGGGTTATTTGAATATTTGTTCAACAAGAGTCAATGTTGGCAGTGAATGTGAAGAGGATATTCAAGCACCTGTTGTAGTTTGTAATTCTCCACTTGGATTTGAACTGGATAAAGGAGGCTCTTTTACTCTTTTTCCAGAGGACATAGATAATGGTAGTTATGATAATTGTACTTCCAATTTAAACTTTTCTCTATTGACTTCTTTTGGAGGAGCGGGAAACCGTAGCTTGACTTTTGAGGAAGCAGGTGAATACGAAGTTATCCTGAAAGTAAGAGATGGAGCTGGTAATGAAAATTTCTGTCTTGCGGAGATATTTATTAGAAACGATAAAAGCGAAGCTTGTTTACAGGTACCTACTGACCTAAATGTGAATAGGGCTGTCAACGATCAGGTAGTTTTGAGTTGGTCTCCTCTTTTAGATATCAAAAATTACTTGATTCAAGGTAGAGTAAAAGGTTCAGAGACTTGGCAACTGAACAAAAAGGTTTCCTCCAACACTTTTTCGATCAATAAAAACCTAAGAGTTGGTCAGGTTTATGAATGGCGAGTGCGCGCCAACTGCGGACGGGAAATAGAATCTCCTTTTTCAGAAATTCAGTCTTTTACTTATGGAAGCGATGAGGATGCTAATCAAATAGAAGGCAGGACAACAGGAATCATTGAAAAAACGACTCAAATTTTCCCTTCTCCAACTACTCAGATACTGAATATCATAAGTAAACATCCTGTGGAACGAATTCAAATATTCGATTTCACTGGGAAGCTGTTACAAGTAGAGATGGTAAATCATTTTCAGCAAAGCACGCAGATTGATGTTCAGCACTTAAATAGCGGACATTACATTCTAAAGCTTATTGCTGCTGACCATATGGAAAGTCTACAATTTGTGAAAGAATAGAATTTTGAACGGCTAAGAACTTTGGAGGATGTATGATCTCCGAAGCCCTTACTATACTTACTATTGTCGTCGGAAAATGAAGAGCAATCTTCTTTTCCGATTTTATGGTGCTACTTCCTCTCGAATCGCTTCAACTCTACTTTTCATCTGCTCAAAAGTAGCATAACCATTTGCAACCAAGTACATCTGATCTTCGGTTTTTACGACGATAGAAGGATAACCTCTCACGCCCCACGAGCGATTCAAAACGAATTCTTCATGCGTCGCTTTGATAGTTGCTTGATCTTGAAAAATTTTAGCAAAAGCGTCGAAATCAATGCTGAATTCCTTGCAAATCGGCTGATAGAAATTTACATCTTTTGGGTCTTCATTATATACATAAAAACGACGCTGAACGGCTTCAAAAAATGCGAGTTCTTGATCTCCTACAAATGACCTTGCTGCTACAACGGCTCGACAAGCAGGCTCGGTATCATAATTAAATTCTTCGCGCTCAAATAATTGATAGCCAAATTCTTGTCCTGAACGTTTGTTCACTTCTTCCCAGTGGTGTTTCAAGAAATTTTTGAACTGCTCGTTCCACTGTTCTCCACCACCAGGACGCAACCCACCTACTACGATTTTAAATTCATTTCCTTTGGAAACGTAGTACGCTTGAAGCGCCTTTAACTCTTTTGCAATGCCCCAACACCAAGAACACATCGGGTCACCAACGTACACAATTTCAAGTGGATTTGGATTTACTTCAGTCGCTTCCTCTGTGAAGCTAGTCAAAGCAGCAGGCGTACAAACTCCAGTTACTGGATCACAATTTTGATTGTCCATAGTTGTCAATGATTTTGGCTTGCAGGCAAAAGAAAAAAGTACCAACAAGCATGGAAATATCAATTTCATGTATAGACAACGATTGAGGAGAAGCTAAGTTTTGTCGTCTTTTGACAATTAGACTCCGAACTGCGTCAAGTGATGATCTAAATGTTTGGAGAAGAGCACATTCCATTCGTCGGAGGTCAATTTCCCAAAAGAATGTGACTCTTTTCCGTGGAAATGATCTGCTCCTAGTTGCTGCGTTTTTTCAAGGAAGGCAATCAGTTTTGCTTGCTCCGCATCAAAATTTCTTTCGTCTTTGATAAGAAAAACAGGAGCAGTTTGCTGGTTCTTTTTGTAGGGTTTTGGCCCAACTACCATAGGTTTCACGAAACTTTTTAGGAAAAATTTGGCGATGAAATTATTCTTCGGGAAGCGTTCTTTTTCATAAAACATTTCATACGCCACGCAGCAATGTGCCAACATTTGTGCAACGCTCATTTTGCCCCAAAGTGCTTGTGTGTCAGGGGTTAGTTGATTGATTCTTGCTATGGTGGCTTGAGTGTCAGCTTCGTTGAATGAGTTTTTCATGTTTGTTTTTGTTTCCACAAAGATAGGGATTCTTTGCTCATTCCCTCCGTAGGAATTCAGTGTATATATCACTCAGAATGCAGCACGCTAATATCTTTTAGCTACCAATCCTTTTCCATAATGATCGACTTCACATTCTCTTGAATTTTCAACTCTAATCCAGCAAGTGTTTTCAGAAGCTCTTCATGCGCTTGGCAGCGTACAGTTGCCCATTCTCTTGCAGTTGTACAAGCAATTGTACCACACTTATCGTAAACAATATCATTTTCGCAAGAACAGAAAGAATCGTCATTGATGGACTCATGCTTGATGTAAGTTATTTTTATTCGATAACGCCCTTCTCGAAAATCGAATCGCAGCAAGAAATCGAAATAATGCATGGGCTGGGCGAGCAGCATCTTAAAGCTAGTATTCACTGGCGCAGTAGCTAAAATGATACCTAATTCTTCATTTTGATACTTGATTGGTTCTTCTATCATTTTGAAGTATTCAATTAAAGCAATGTTGGTCGCGTGATAGAGCTTTTGGGCAGAGACACCTTCAAAAGAAGTTGTTTTAGTCCATTCATAAGCATTATTGATACTCGGTAAGTCGCAACTTGGGAGTTGAGATTGTGTAAATATTGGTTGATGAACTAATAGAGACAGGATTAAGAGAAACGAGCGAAATAGTACATTTTGCATAAGCAATTCGATTTAATAAGTAAGACTTCTTAGAGCTTGTCTCAAAATTTATTTAACTGATCGTCAATAGGTTGTGGTTCACGCCTGAGGCGGATACATCTGCCTAAGAAAGAATTTATGAGTTTAGCTCTCGATAGCTATCGGGAAATGAATCAATTATTTCAACGGCAGGTTTATAAAATATTGGCTATCAGAACGATAAAATTTAGACATGCTCTTAGATAAATCGACGATCTTATTCGCAAGAAGTTCTCCCATATTTACTCCTTAACTAAATTTTAAAGCCTACTACATCTACACTGTCCTTTCTGGTACTACTTCAATTACCGTAGGACAGAGAGTCGCGTAATCCAAATGACTCAATTCCTTTAGTTCTTTAAAGGCATTTTTGACTTCCTCATTCATCAAATAGCCTTTGCTCACCAACTGAGGAATACAGGAAGAAAGAAAACTTCTTGGCTACTCCCAACTTGCATCTTTGGGCGTCGCCAAGATGGTGATTGAGCGGATAGATTGGATTTGTAACTCCAAGTTAGTGAGATGAAACGGTAATTGTTCACCAAGAATGATAGTAGCAAAGGTGTCTTCAAAACTTTGGAATGCCATTTTAATTTTTTTGAAAAGAGGAAAGCATCACAGGATCACTCTCCTCCAAAATCTGAATTAGTATAATTTGCGGTGGACAGCAGCATGAAATTCCCTTTAATTCCTTAATCCTTTCTTTCTCCATTTACTGCCAATTGATGCGATTGAGTTCTGAATCCTTCAGGTGCTTATTATGCAATTTACTCGTTCCCAATTTTCCAAAGTTCCAATTCAAACTAAATCGTACAAATCGAAAATCACCTGCATTGAGATAAGTCCATTCATTGTCATATACATCATATGTACCTTGGAATTGATAGCCTCTAAAAATATCATTGGCAAAGAGTCGAGCCGTAAGTGCATTGTTTAAGAACTTCCTGCTGATACCGAAAGAAACCGCTGAGACAGAGCTATCTGTATAAAGACCATCTACTCTAGGACTCGCATATTGTAAGTACAATTCCAACGTAAAATCTTTGGGTAAATAAAAAGTGTGATTGCTTCTTATGTTATAACCCGCTCTTACATTGGATCTGGCAACATCTCGATCAAAAAAGCGGTGGTCGTCCAAGCGCGCGGTTAATGTCGTATAAGAAGAATGCCATTTGTTTTGTAAGGGAAAAGAGAGGTTCACAGCATACAAGCGTGTACCAATCGTATTGTCTCGAAAGAAGTCGAAAATGGCTGGGGTCTCTTCATTAGGTAGTATGACTATCGTATTGATTTTATCTTTGGTGTAGTTGTAATTCAAGCTGATGTTGAAGGATTTGATAGCTAAATTAGCGGATAGATTATGGCCATATTCTGGTTGAAGTAGCGGATTTCCTCGAAAAGAAACCAAGGAATCTGCAAAAACAGTGAAGGGATTCAAATCCTGAAAAGCAGGTCTTTGAATGCGATAATTGTAACTTAATCCCGCTTTCAGGTTTTCATTCAAGGTTGTTTGAATAGAAGCAGAAGGGAATAGATTTTTATAGTTATTTTCAACCATGTTTTCGCCATTTTCCTTCACGGCTAGACCTTCATTCATCGTCCATTCACCACGCAAACCGAAATTGGCGCTGACTTTTTCGTTTTTCCAAGTCACTTGTGAGTAGAGTGCAAGGATGTTTTCCTCATACTCATAGTCGGTGCTGAATAAGGCAAAAGAAGTATAAGTACCATCTTCTTCTAAATCTTCAAAATTGAGCAAACTTCCATTTAGGATATTAGCCACCTTAAAACCACTTTCTAGTGTCAATTTTGAGGATAAAGGATTGCTATAATCCAATTGAAGGGAGCGAACCTGTATGTCGTTTTTATTGGTTGTTCGAAGATTCGATTCACTAAAACTATTCGCCCTTTCCACCACTTGATAGATATTTTCAAAGCGTTCAAAGTAATAATCTGCGTGTTGAGCTGCTGCACTTAAAGAAGCTCCTTTTTCATTCAATTGATGATTGTAATAGAGATGATAAATATTATTTTGCTGCTGATACGGCCCATTGTTTTCAACATTGATTTTAGAAAGTAGTACTTCGTTTTCAAAATAGCGATTACGACTATTACCTTCCCGATCTCCGTCTGTAGAATTGCCGGTATAGTTGAGCCCAATCTCACTTTTTTCACTCAATTGAAAGAGCGTCTTGAAGTTATATTGATGTTTTTTTCTAAAATAATGAACAGGATAGGTATTGTCAATTTCGACATTGTTTCCCAGATGTTCATAGGTTCGACCATATTCGTTGATCATCCAAAATTTAGCTGGATTGTAGCCATAAGCCGCTTGAAAAAGAAATTTTCCTGTACGATAGTAACTATCTATATTGGTCAGTGATCGTCCAAATCTTCCTTTCCCAACTTCTTGAGTCAAACCAATTTTAAATCCTTCTAGTGTTTTCTTTTTTGTTTGAATATTGATGATGGCTTGACCGGCAGCATCATATTTTGCAGATGGATTTTCGATGACCTCTATTGTTTTTAAATCACTGGAAATCAAACTATTAAGTAATTCTACAGAAGTAATTAATTGTCCATCCAAATAAATCAAAGCTGTCCCTTTACCCACAACTTCCACTTGATTTCCTCTTGCTAAATTCACCTTTGGTGTATTGCGCAAAACATCCATTGCTGAACCTATATTTTCTAATGCCGTATTCTCAATATTTACGACTAAAGTGCCTCCTTTTTGTTCTGCAATTTGACTTCTCCCAAGTACAGTTACCTCGTTCAAAGTATATCGCTCTAGCCTGATAATTCCTAGATTCAAATCTGTCTTTTCTAACTGAATCCTTTGGTAATAATCAGTATAACCCAAAGCAGTAATTTTGAATAGGGCTTCACCTGAATAATTGGTGCTTAATTTGACTTTTCCATCATAAAATAAATCCCCATCTAACACTGTGGAGTCGCGAGGAGAGAGCAATAGAACATTACCAATTTCAATGGGAGTGTGCTGAATATCTTGAATATTAACTTGAATATGAATGCCTTGTGCAAAAATGGCATTGCTAATAATGATAAAGATACACTTTAGAACAGGTCGGATAGAGGAAGCATATTTTTTCATGGTAATTGATTTTAATTGTGTGATATAATTTGAATTCCAAGTCAAAAGTATACCTTTACTGGTGCAGTATACTAAACCAGATTTCACATTTAAGTCGCACCAGTTTATGCTTCCTTACAAGACGATCCTTCAGATTGATACTTCCTCTGAACTTTCTTTGTACTTGCAGATTTGTAATGAATTTATCAAGCGTATTTCAGACGGGACAATTGTTTCAGGGCAAAAATTGCCGAGTTCGAGAGTACTTTCAGAATTATTGGAAGTCAATCGAAGAACAGTGAGCGCAGCCTATGAAGAGCTAGAAGCCCAAGGTTGGATAGAGATAAGACCCTACAAAGGAAGTTTTGTCAATTCTACTCTACCCCTTTACAGCTCTAGAAATTTGACTAAAATCAATGTGAAAGCCGCCAAAGTCGAAGGACATTTTGACATCGCCAAGGTATCCTTGGTGAAACCTGAACAATCAAAATCTAATGCAAAAATCACTATTGATGCAGGCTATCCTGACATAAGATTAGCACCAATTACAGAATTGAATCGAAATTTGAATGCACTTTCCAGAAGTCCTCGCCATCGCAACTTGATGAACTATTCTAATTCCTTCAATGGTGATGAAAAGCTTCGCTTGGCTTTAATGGAAAATCTAAAATCTACTAGAAGCACTTTCGTTGAGCTGGACAACATTTTCGTAACAAGAGGAAGCTTGATGGCTTTTTACCTGATTTTCAAGGCTTTATTAAATAAGAAAGACAAAGTAATTGTAGGTGATGTAAGTTTTAAAGTGGCTAATCGCTTGGTGGAAATGAACCAAGGAACACTAGTACGAGTACCTGTCGATGGGCAAGGAATGGATGTAGATGCGATTGAAAAAATTTGCAAAAAGACATCTATCAAAGCGGTTTTTGTAATGCCACATCATCACAACCCAACGACGGTAACATTGACTGCCAAACGTAGAATGCAACTCTTGATGTTGGCAGAAAAGTACCGTTTTGCAATCATTGAAGATGATTATGATTACGATTTTCACTTCGAGCGTAGCCCAATTTTACCAATGGCAAGTTCAGATACGGTTGGTAGCGTGATCTACGTTGGCTCACTAAGCAAAACCATTGCACCAGGTTTACGAACGGGTTATATCGTTGCGCCCAAAAATCTGATTGCAGCCATTTCCCAAATTAGCCGCAACATGGATTGTCATGGCAATCATGCTTTGGAGCGCGCCATTGCTATTCTCTATCAAGATGGTGAAATCAAGCGTTATCACAAAAAATCGCTAGTCATTTATCATAAGAGAAGAGACTTATTCTGTCAATTATTGAAAGAACAGTTGGGTGATATTGTAAAGTTTGAAGTTCCTAAAGGAGGGCTAGCAGTTTGGGTAAAATTTGATGATCAATATCCAGTAGAAGAAATAAAAAAACGTGCTTTGGAACTGGGTCTGCGCTTGCCCAAGTCTATCTTTGAAAATATGAATGGTGAGAAAATTAATGCGATTCGGATGGGATTTGCGTCGCTAGAGGAAGAAGAGATGAAAGAAGCCGTTGGTTTATTAAAGCAAACAATATCAAACTTATAAAATGCTCAACCATCTCTCTGGGCATCGGTTCATATCGTGCATTCGTTCTAATTAAAAGCATATTCAATTTGCTATGATTGATTGGAGACAAGAACAATTTGACACTATTCAGCCGCAAAAACTACTCTTGCAGCCACACATCGCCTA
This sequence comes from Bacteroidota bacterium, assembly GCA_039176995.1. Classification (GTDB taxonomy): domain Bacteria; phylum Bacteroidota; class Bacteroidia; order Chitinophagales; family Saprospiraceae; genus JAAUTG01. The sequence continues at coordinate 46,217 of JBCDFY010000008.1, read as the reverse complement.
CTACTATTTCCATCAAACTTTTAAAGAAGATTTTCAGCGCGTTTTTACATATTACCCAAATTACCATGTAGCACTTAACATATTTAGACATTCAAATATTCAGTGGAAGAAAGATAAACGTTGCACCTTACCTGATCCATCTAAACGTCATACAGCAATACTTACTTTTTCCACACAAGGAAGCCGAGATGTCTGCATGAATGGATGCATTCAAAAAATAGGTGTTATCTTCAGACCTTTAGGATTCAACCACTTTATAGATGTCCCGCTAGGAAATCTTATTCAAGACACGATTACCTCATTTGATTATTATGATTCCTCTTTTAATGAAGTGGTAGATCGGGTCTTTGAAGCAGCTACCCTTCCTGAAAAAAGAGATTTACTGGATAATTTTTTTCTTGAACATTATCATCCTATTGCTTTGGAAGAATTGCAGATTGCGGTCTCTAAGATAATGAAAGAAAATGGACAGTGTATAGTTGATGATTTGGCAAAATCTTTGAACCTAAATCGCAAAACTTTGCTACGACATTTCAATAAGCATTTAGGACTTCACATACGCGGATTTTCTAATTTAGTACGTTTTCGGAATGCTTTGCAACTTTATAAAAAACAGAAAGGGAACATCAATCTTACACAACTAGCTCACGAAGCTCAGTACTACGATCAAGCTGACTTCATAAAAAATATTCGTGCCTTTACAGGACTCACCCCAAAAAAATTGTTTTATCAGCAACGAGAAATAGGAGGGCAAAATACTTTTTGGACCTCGAAGAATAGAAAAGAATTCTAGCTGTCCCAAACGTACAATTTTTGGATTTGGCAAGCCCCTACTTTTGTGGTATATCATTCAACGAAAATATATACTGCTATGCAAAGAATAGTTCTTGCCCTATTATTACTTCATTTTACCTGCGCTTGTCAGAAAGACATAGCACTTCCCCAATATGATACCAACGGAAGTTTGATAGAAAAGCTCACAGAAATCCATCAAAATGGTCAATTACCAGGTTTCGCAGTAACGATCGTAACAGAGGATAGTATTCTATTCGAGCAAGCCATTGGTTATGCGAATGTAGAGGAACAAATACCCTACACCTTAAATACTCAACAAAATATTGCTTCTCTTTCCAAGACGTTTATTGGCGTTGCCTTGATGAAAACAATTGAGAAGGGTAAGTTCAATTTAGATACGCCTATTAATGATCTATTACCCTTCGAAGTAATCAATCCTCATTCACGCGATCAAGCCATTACCATTCGTCATTTAGCTACGCATACATCTGGTATCCATGATGGCGCAATAGAATATAAAAGCGTCTTTTTATTAGAGGATTTCAATTTTTCAAAGAAGCAAATTGGTAAGGAAAATTATCGCTTTTTTCAGGAATGGGCTGAAAATAAGGAAGAATCTTTGGGTACGTTTTTACAAGAAGCACTAACGGAATCTGGTAGTCACTACGGCAAAGATCGTTTCTTGAAAACCAGAGCGGGAACACAATTTGAGTATAGCAATTTGGGAGCTGCACTTCTAGCCTACCTTATTGAAATGGTCAATGATAAACCTTTCAAAGCTTTCGTCGAAGAAGAAATATTTGTTCCACTTCGAATGAACCAAACGCAGTGGAGTATGAATTCTAAAATGAAGACGGTTGGTTACTTCCAAGACGGACACGCCGTTCCTCAATACCAAAGTATTTTATATCCAGCAGGAGGCATTAGTAGCACACTACACGACCTTCAAACCTACTTGATGAGCATCATGAAGAACTATGACAAAGAAGAAATCTTATTGAATCCTACCAACTTCAGGGAAATGATGAATCCTCAATTGGATACAGAACAACACACCTTGTCTGGAGAAAAAAACAGAGGGTTAATGTGGGAAATCAATGGAAAAAAAGTAGGACACAATGGCGGAAACTATGGACGAACACTTTTTATGGCATTTGACACAGAAAAACAGTTTGGCTGTATTTTCATGACGAATATCAGTTCCTACAAAGATCAAAGCTTAATTCCTCAAATGATAGAAATTTGGAAGCTCTTGGAAGAAGAGGGAATTCGATTAATACGATAATGGTTCTTCACAAGAATTTTTAAACGCAAATTATAAGTTTGAAAATCAAGCAATTAACTCTTTAAAAAGTTGCTTGTGAATAATACCTAATAAAATATGTACTTATGAAAGTAATTAAAGCACTTTTATTTTTAGCCCTTTTACTGACTTCTTATGCTTGTGAAAAACAATATACTTGCACGTGCACAGATGATCAGACTGGGGAAATAACCAATGTCTCTACTTACGAACTATCAAGAGATAATGCCGAGTCAGCGTGCAGCAATGCAAATGCTGAAGCAGGAGTTAGTTGTGTGCTGGATGATTAGGCTTTTCGTAGATTAGTACAGAAAGTCTAGAATGACTGCTTGATAAAAACTCAAACCGCCACCTTAGCCCGAATATGCGGATGTGGATTATTTAAACGGCAGGTTCGCAAAATATTGGCTATCAGGACGATAAAATTTAGACATGCTCTTAATACATCAGTCCCTTCAAATTTTGCATATATCCTCTGCTTACTCTCACCACATCCTCATTCTTCATTTTTACATCATAACTACTCGTATATTTATCTACACTTTCGATGAATTGGACATTGATAATCGAAGAGCGATGAACGCGTAGAAAGAGGTTCGGATCAAGTTTTTCTTCTAATTTACTAATGCCATAATTGCTCAAGAAATTACCCTTCTCAGTGATGAGTTTGGAATAATCCCCATCCGCTTCTATCCAAATGATATTTTCTACGGCAATGGTGATTAGTTTTTTGCCCGATCGTACCAAGATGCGCTGCGGATAGGTTTGCTTTTCCATGATGAGATTCTCTGCCAATGGAGTGACGTTTTGCCCATTTTTTTCTGCTTCAATACGTTGGATGGCTTTATGGAAACGCTCTTTGGTATAAGGCTTGAGTAGATAATCTACGGCGTGTACCTCGAAGGCTTTCAAAGCATATTGGTCGTAGGCAGTAGAGAAGATGATTTGTGGAATTTCTTCTAAATGTGGTAATACCTCAAAACCTGTTAATCCTGGCATTTGAACATCTAAAAAGATCAAGTCGGGCTTGAATTCGTTAATGATTTTGATGGCATCTACGCCATTGTTGGCTTCGCCGACTAGGATGAGGTTGGGGTAGTCTGCTAGGTACTGTTGGATGAGTTTTCGTCCTGCGGACTCGTCGTCGATGATGATTACTTTCTTCACACGCTAAGTTTTTAGTTCACGCAGAGTTCGCGGAGAACGCAGAGAAATTTTACAACGCAAACTCAATTTTTAAACCTCTAGGCAGATTGTCGGATATTTTCAACTCGCTGCCGTATTGTTTTTCTAAGCGCAATTTAGTATTCGTCAATCCTACGCCGATGTTGAATAGTTGGCTTTTATCTTTCACGCCAACACCAGTATCGGAAACCTCAAATTGAATATCTGAACCACTTCTTTTTACCCGAATAGCAATTTCCCCACCTTCAATCAAAGATGCGATGCCATGCTTTACAGAGTTTTCTACTAGAGGCTGCAAAATCATTGGCGGTACGAGTTCTTGGCGAATATCTTTTGGTACATCAATGATGATTTGCAAGCGATCTTCGAAGCGCGCTTTTTCTAAATCCAAGTACTTTTCTACAAACTCCAGTTCTTCTTCTAAAGGTACGAGTTCTGATTTGGAGGCTTTCAGTTGATAGCGAAATAAATCAGATAGTTTCGCGATCATTTCGCGGGTTTGTTCTTGCTCGGGTGGAACGGAAGCACTGATCGTATTGAAAACATTGTACAGAAAATGAGGATTGAGTTGGGCTTTCAGGGCAGAAAGTTCGCTGTTGAGTGCGGCTTCGCGCAAAGCGGCTTGTTTTTCAAGATTCCGCTGATTATTTTGATAGTACTCGTAGGCATGGAAAATTCCGAATTGTATGCAGTACAAAAGTGTTGGAATATAGACATCCCAAACGCTACCTGTACCTTGCAGGTGTCCCCAATCGAGGAATTCGGCAGCACGATAATACGTAAAAACAAAAATCAGAATAAATAAAGGTAATCCTAGAATATGAAATGGGAGTTTATACGCAAGCGATTTATTCTGTAGCACTCGGAAGAAAAAATACCAAACTGGAATCGTCATTAGGAAAAGGATGAAGTAATATAAGCCCGAAGCAGACATGAATCGCTCCAAGTCAAAAAGCTCATCCCATTTGAATCCTTCATAGGAACGACTAACAAAAAGCGTGGTATGATAGAAAATGGCAAAGAACAAATAGCATAAAAAGAAAACGATAAATTCAGCGTATTGTATGCCTAGTATCTTTCGCTGGAAAAATGATTGATCCATGATTTAAAAGTTGAATTGGATTAAAACTATTCTCAAAAGTGGACACGTTTTTAAAATTCGTGTAGTCGCAGACAAAAAATCTTTCAAGGAGGATTTTTTGCCTGCTCCAAGAGGTTCTTGAGGACGAAAGGCATCAAAAATTGACGATTTTTGATGCTTTTCGTCCTTAAAAACCTCTAGCAGAAAGTCTTTTCACCTTTGAAAAAAGACTTTCTGCGGGTTCTGGAGACGAAATACCTGATTTTTAGTTTATGTCCACTTTTGAAAAACTATTTACTCTTCTTGAGTTTTTGGCTCAAAGACATACCAAACTTGTCCATTTTTAGGATTGTAACTCAATTTAGTAGTACCTAGCTCACACTCAAAGATATACTTGCCCTTCATATCCAACATTTTATCGTAGAAAGTAGCCGCAGCTTCCCCATCAATATAGCTAAAAACGATACCATTACTTAACGTTACGACACAATTGTATTCTTCTGGAAATTGCTTTGATTTGACAAGCAGTTTGTCCATTTTGACCTCGCCGAGGTATTGACCGTAGTCGTTGTCCATCGCAACATTCATTTGCTGATGAAATTGTGTGGGCTTAGTATAATCGACCGATTTCAAAATTTTGATCTGCTGATTTTCTAGCTCAAAAATATCGGGTAATTCCTTGTATGTTGGATAAATAATCAATTGATAATCATCCGCTTCGTAAATAGTCAAGCTTTCTTCTTGTTTGCCCTTTATATCTATCTGTTTAGTATTCAATACTTTATAAGTCGTTCCGTTAGGATATTCTATGACTAATCTATCGTCTTCTACTTGGTCAAGGATAATGATTAAATTGCCCTCGGTAGCTTGTAGCGGGGTAGTGAAATTCAAATAAATGAATAGGAAAGATGCGATGGATAAGATTGTATTTTTCATGTCTTGTGTTTTTTAATTGAGAAGATACCACAAAGATAAATGGAACAAGAATGCTCTTGCACTGCTTTCCGACGAGTTGCAATATAAGCCGATGAACTGCACAGTCTTCCATTCGTCGGAGCTATTTACAACTCAACGGTTATTACTTTTATTATAATAGCATTCCCTGCAATTTTGGGTCATCAATTACGAAATAAAAACTTTCTATCATGATGTCTCGAATTATATTTAGCATACTACTCACCTTATTAAGTGTAACTCTATTTGCACAAACAGGAAAAATTAGCGGAAACATTCTTTCCGAAGAAGGATCACTGCCTTTTGCCAATGTAATTTTGAAAAATGCAGCAGACTCCAGCATCGCAAAAGCAGAAGTTACAGACGAGCAAGGTGCTTATGTTTTTTCTAGCATCAGTTTTGGTAATTATTTTGTGGAAACTTCCTTTGTAGGAATGCAAGATGAGCGTTCGGATATTTTTGAGTTGAAGGAAAGTGATTTTAGAATTAAGCCCATTATTTTAGAAAATACTACTTCAGCATTGGGCGAAGTGACAGTGACTGCAAAGCGACCGATGATTGAAGTGCTGGCAGATAAGACGGTTTTCAATGTAGAAAACACCTTGAGTTCAACTGGAACGGATGCTTTTGAGTTGTTGCGTAAAGCACCGGGCGTCATTATAGACAATAATGATAACCTCATTTTGGAAGGAAAAACGGGCGTTCAAATCTACATCAACAATAAGCTCTCCCCTTTGACGGGCGAGGATTTGAGTAATTATTTGCGCTCCTTACAAGCATCGGATATTGCCGCCATTGAAATCATCACACAACCTTCTTCCAAATACGACGCGGCGGGCAATGCAGGCATCATCAATATTCGCTTGAAAAAAGATAAACGATTGGGAACAAATGGTACACTTGCAGGCGGCGTGGCGCATGGTCAGAATACGCGCTATAATTCTTCACTTTCCTTTAATAATAGAACTCAAAAGGGTAATCTTTTTGGAACGTATAGTAACAATACGGGCGAAACTTGGAGCTTTATCTATTTAGATCGTATCCAGCAGGGTGTCCGCTATGATTCTGAAACAGAGACGCTTAACGATAGAAATACTAATAATATAAAACTGGGTTATGACTTCTTTCCAGATAGCAAACATACTTTTGGAGTGTTGTTCAATGGTAATTTTTACAACGGGGAAGTCAGTGGCGTGACCAATACACCGATCATTCCTCTAGCGTCAGGAGAGGCCGAGCAAATTTTGATTGCGAATAATGAAAGTAGCAATGATAACTATAATATTTTGGCGAATGCGAATTATCGTTTTGCGGATACTTCGGGACATGAGTTGTTGGTAGACGTAGATTATGGTCGCTATAATCGAGAACGTGTGAGTTTTCAGCCGAATAACTACATTGATGCCGTCACGACAGCAACAATCTTTGAGCGCAATTTTAGAATGAATACACCGATTGATATTGATATTTTTACGGCAAAGGCAGATTACTCACAGTCGCTTTTGGGAGGAACAGTTGGCGTAGGAGCGAAGTATTCCAGTGTGCGGACCAACAACATCTTCCAATTCTATGATGTACTGGAAAATCAAGACATTCTGAACGAAAATCGTAGCAATCAATTTGAATACACCGAAAACATCAATGCAGCTTATGTCAATTTCAACAAAAAGTGGTCGAAGTGGAATTTACAGTTGGGCTTGCGAGCAGAACAGACGATTTCAGAAGGTATTTTGACTAGCTCACAAGAGAACGATGATGACCAAGTCAATCGTAACTACTTGAATTGGTTTCCTAGTGGTGGTTTAACTTTTACACCGAACTACACAAGCTCTTGGGCATTGACGTATAGTCGTCGCATTCAGCGTCCCAACTATCAAAGTTTGAATCCTTTTGAGCGTCAATTAGATGAACTTTCTTTTGCCAAAGGCAATCCATTTCTACAACCACAATACACCAATAATGTAAAGCTATCGCATACGTATAAATATCGTCTAACTACCTCATTGAGTTACAGTTATATCCGAGATTTCTTTGCTCAAATTACAGACACTTTGGGTGCAACGCGCAATTTCTTGATTACCCGAAACATTGCTAATCAGCAAGTTTGGAATGTGGGTGTGAGTTATCCTTTCGATGCTACAAAATGGTGGAGTGTGTATGTAAGCGTGAATGCGTTTCATTCTGCTTATGAAGGACAAGATGAGAAATTCCAAGCAATAGATCAGAATACGTTGAGTTTCTACGCACAAAATAATTTCACTTTGCCTGCTGGATTTAAGCTGGAGATTTCGGGTTGGTTTAGCTCGCCATCGGTTTGGGGTGGCACTTATCAGACGAAGAGTTTGGGCTCGTTGGATATTGCCATCCAGAAGAAATTTTGGGATGATAAATTGTCCGCTCGCTTGGCTTTTGGTGATGTGCTGTTCACTTCTCCTTGGCGTGGTGATATGCAATTTGGTGATCTTTTTATTAATGGAACAGGTGGCTGGGAAAGCCGTCAAGTGCGCTTGAATTTGAGCTATGCTTTTGGGAATAATCAAGTGAAAAATTTTAGGAAAAGAAAGACGGGTTTGGAGGATGAAAATCGTAGGGTTGGGAATTAATTTCCCTTCCTTTTACACCGCTACCTTCGCCCGAATGTGCGGATGCGGATTATAATCCAACAACTCAAAATCCTTAAACTCAAAAGCAAAGATGTCTTTGACATTTGGATTAATTTTGATGGTTGGGAGCGTTCTGGGTTCGCGCGTGAGTTGCAATTTTGCTTGCTCGAAATGATTATTATAGAGGTGCACATCACCAAAAGTATGCACAAAATCACCTGCCTCTAGATCGCAAACTTGCGCCATCATCATGGTCAAGAGCGCGTAAGAAGCAATGTTAAAAGGAACGCCCAAAAAGACATCCGCAGAACGCTGATAAAGTTGGCAAGAAAGTTTTCCATCAGCGACATAGAACTGAAAAAGTGCGTGGCAAGGCGTGAGTGCCATTTTTCCTAAGTCGCTGACATTCCATGCATTAACTAAAATTCTTCTTGAATTAGGATTGTTCTTAATGGTTTCTACTGCGCGCTCAATTTGATTAATCGTTGTGCCATCGCCTACATCCCAGTTGATCCATTGTTTGCCATAAACAGGTCCTAAATCTCCATTTTCATCTGCCCACTCGTTCCAAATACGCACCCCATTTTCCTTCAAATATTGGACATTGGTATCGCCTTTTAAAAACCACAGTAATTCGTAAATGATAGATTTAAGATGCAGCTTTTTGGTGGTCAACATCGGAAAACCATCTTGTAGATTGAAGCGCATTTGATAACCAAACACACTGCGTGTGCCAGTTCCAGTTCGGTCTCCTTTGTCTGCACCTTCATCCAAGATGTGTTGTAATAGTTTTTGGTATTGCTTCATGGATATGTTGTTGCTTTGGGAGCGCAAGATAGTTAAGAATTTGGAGACCGTGTGAATGTATTTTTATACTTCTCCACTAGCTCGCAACTCCTCTACCGTAGCTTCCTCACTACCACCAAGTGGCTCTAAAGTGATGTTGAGTGAGCTGGCGTTAGCGACGAAATCCATTTCTTGTAATTCTAAATTGTCTGCATCAAAAACGCCCATGCTTTCCATATGTCCATCCACGTCTGCCCAGAGTTGATATTGCTTGTCGGCGGGTGATTTGGGTAAATTGACGATGTTGAGCAGTGCTTTTTCTTCTTCTGGATTGAAGTAAACAGCAACAAAAGCCTCGGGTGCTTTACTATTGCCTTGCAGTTGAACTGTTTGAGTAGCAGGATTAAGAAGATAATTGCGTTCTGTATTAGCGATGACTTCCTTTTGTGCGCATTGCTCTGCTAGAGCAGCATAGCGACGCTCCAACTGATTATAGGAATCTTGAATTTGCTGGTTCTTTTTAAAAAATAAAAATCCCAAGATTAACAGTCCGATAGCGGCAATACTGGCGGCAATTGGTAAAAGAGGAAATTGTTTGTTCTTAGATGTTTGAGGTAATGTATTTTCATTTTGTTCTAAGCGGTCAATTTCACTTAATATATTCTGGCGCAAAGCAGGCGGAGGTTGTATGCCGTTTTGCATAACAATGGCCTCCATCGCGTCTTGAATATCGGTAATGTGTTCTCGAAGTTCGGGATATTTTTGCAAGTAGTGTTCTGCTCTCCTCAACTCCTCTCCTTCCAATAGGCCCAAGGCATATTGTTCTAATATTCCAGAATTTAATATTTTCTCTTTTTCATTCATAAGCGCCGAAAAATCATTGGATTATAGTTGCCAGTACTAAGAGAACGATACTAATGAGCCTCCGTTCGTATTCGAAGACTTTCCTTAGTTCTCGAAGTCCAATTCGCAATCTTGACTTTACCGTTCCCAGCGGAATATCCAAATGTTCTTCAATTTCTTTTTGTGTATATCCTTGGAAGTAAATCAACTCGATAATGATTCTATACTTGTCTTCCAATTGGTTCACTAACCCAGTGAGACCAATCTTGTTCACATTTGTTTGTTGAATTAGTGTCGAATTTTCAGAAGGATGTACCAAATTCTGTAGCGATTGGTTTTTCTGACTATTTCGATGAGCTTTCGATTGTAGCGTATTGATAGCTGTATTGCGAGCAATGTTGATTAACCAAGTAAATAGTCTGCCTTTTTGTGCATCGTAGCGATTTCCATTTTTCCAAACCTTGACGAAGGCCTCTTGTAAAATATCTTGTGCCAACATTTCATCTTGGGTCATACGCAACAACATTCCGTAGAGTGCCGCGCTATACTGATCGTAAAGTGCCTCAATTGCTCTTTTGTCTTTTTGTTGCAACCATCGAATGAGCTGTTGTTCTGCTATCACGAAATCGGATGTTTTTTGATTAAGATTGCTTCTACAAAATATTTTTTAGTGTTTTTTTCCAATGTTGGATGCCTAACAAGACAGCTCTTAGAAGGTTCAACAAAAACTTTTTTGAAGAATAAAAAATCCAAACTAATCCAAGTTCGGTAAGTAAAGGCGAAATCAAATTTTATAAAACTTAATTATTTTTGAAATGAGAAATTTCCTGATTTTAATCTTCGCCTTCAGCTTCGTGAGTCTTCAAGCGCAATGCCATAAAAGAAGTAACAGCCATTCTGCTAGAAATGTAAGTTATACTTATCACGCAGATGATATCGTGGACATTGCACTCGGCAGCGATGACTTTTCAACTTTAGTCGCAGCCGTAAAAGCAGCAGATTTAGTAGAAACTTTGAAGAGCAGCGGACCTTTCACTTTGTTTGCGCCTACCAATGCCGCTTTTGATAAATTACCTGATGGAACAGTAGCGAGTTTACTAGAGCCTAAAAACAAGAGTGCGTTGGCAGGCGTACTGACTTATCATGTCATCAGCGGTGAATTCAGTGCAACGGATATTGTGAAAGCCATTCAGCTTGCAGGTGGAGAAGCTAAATTAAAAACCGTGCAAGGTGGTAAGTTAATCGCTAAAATGAGTGGTGATAACGTAATTCTAGTAGATGAAAAAGGTGGAAAATCAGTCATTGCTAAAACTGATATTGAGGCAAGTAACGGAATTATCCATGTGATTGATACGGTGGTATTGCCGAAGGGATAGGACGATAACAAGTTATGCTTTAGTGAACTGGTAATTTGGTGCATCTTTTTCCACCAAATTACCAAGTCACTAAAGAAATGGCGATTAAGCAATTTCTACTTTTGCTCCTTTTGCCGCCGCCGCTTGAATCGCATTCACAATCCGAATATCTTTCAAACCTTCGGAACCTGGCACAAGTACAGAGGTATCATTCAAAATTGCTAGAGCATCATTATCCATTTGTCGAGCTTGCTGATTATCAATCGGTTTATTCAAAAGTGTACCATCACTTGTCTCTCCTTGCACGCCTTTATAGCTTTGCATTGGGCTTAGTTCATACCAACCATTTTCACAATCTACGCGCAATTGATTGAAGGTTTCGCCCACGCTTGTTTTTCCATAAGCTACTAAGCCATTCGTAAACTCCAATTGGTACTCCGTCGTTTCATCCACTTCTGTAAAAATCTTAGGTCGTTTAGTAGAATGTGTCGCAGAAAGCACTCGAACAGGTTCCATATCTGTCGCGTAACGAATTCCGTTGATAGTGTAAACCCCCATATCGTAAAGCGCACCTCCACCGAGTTCCTTCTGAAAACGCCAACCTTTTCCACCGCCACTGCTGTAGCCTGCCATAGAAGTGACTTTTTCGATCGCTCCGTAAGGCTTAGTCTTAGCATATTTAATAACGGTTTGCGTATTTGGCTCGTGCTGCATTCGATAACCGATGGAAAGTTTGACCTTATTTTTGTTGCACGCGTCTATAATACTTTGACATTCTTTCACGTTCATCGCCATTGGTTTTTCGCACCAAACGTGTTTGCCTGCGTTGGCAGCAAGGATGCTATATTTGGCGTGCAAGCCCGTTGGCAAAACTATGTAAATGACGTCTATTTCATCATTATCAGCAATGGTGTGCATACTGCCATAATTGTACACATTGCTGTCCTTGATACCATATTTCTCTTGCCAAACTGGAATTTTTTCGGGACTACCCGTGACGATACCTGCTAAATAACAATGATTTGTCAGTTGCAAGGCAGGAGCCAACAAATCGCGACTGTAATAGCCTAAACCTACTAGCGCAACACCTATTTTTCCTTTCGTATTTGCTTGTGCTTTGCTGGTTGTTATTTGCTTATTTTTGAATTTGCAGCCACCAAGGGAAAGCCCCATACCAGCGAGTGAAGTATAGTAAATGAATTTACGTCGATTGAAATTCATAGCTTTGCTTTTTTACGTATCGTTGAGAAATATTTTGAGGCTTATCAGCCTTTGCAAGTTACTATTTTTTGTATGAAATCAAAAACTGAACCGCTTGTCTTGTTCATACTTTCTTTAAATAGATTCACGAGTCTGTTGAAGCAGATTTCAACTCACATAAACCTCAAATCCAGTGAAAACCCTAAATAAATTGCTCCAATAGTTGTAGATTCACACTAAAACAAAACGATTCGATATGAGCATCCGCTTTCTATTCATTTACTTATTTTTTGTATTATTTTTTCTCACTTCTTGCGAAGAATCTGCAGTAGAAGAAGAAAAAGTTGTCGAACGCCCCAATATCATCTTCATCATGACTGACGATCATTCTAAGCGCGCCATGAGTGCATATACCGACGAATTGATCGAAACGCCGCATTTAGATCAATTGGCAAATGAAGGTGTACTTTTTGACCAAGCCTTTTGCACCAATTCCATTTGTGGACCAAGTAGAGCAGTTTTTTTGACTGGAAAATTCAGCCACAAAAATGGTTTCAAATCTAATCACGACCGATTCGATGGAGATCAAGCCACTTTGGCGAAATACTTGCAACGCTCTGGTTATCATACTTCCGTAATTGGAAAATGGCACTTGGTTTCCACGCCACAAGGATTCGATGAATACAAAATCTTGATTGGTCAAGGAGAATATTACAATCCAAGATTTATTACCCCAACGGATACCGTTGTAGAAATAGGCTATTCCACCAATTTAATTACCGATCATGCCATCAGTCTGATGGATAGCTTAAAAGGTGGCGATCAACCTTTTTTCATGATGGTCCATCACAAAGCACCGCATCGAAATTGGATGCCCGATGCCAAACATTTGAAGGAATTTGGGGAACAAGAATTTCCCTTGCATCCTACTTTCTACGATAATTATGCAACGCGTTCGGAAGCTGCAAAAATTCAGGATATGGAAATTAAAAATATGTTTCATTCCACAGATATGAAGTTGCCCATTTTTGAAAAAGAAAAAGATACTGGAACTGGAGGAATGCCAAAAGCCAATATGGCAGGTGGCTGGAAGAGATCTTATGAGCGGCTAACCCCAGAGCAAAAAGCAGCTTGGGATGAATATTACGAGCCGATCATTAAAGAATTTTACGAACAAAAACCTAAAGGAAAGGAATTAGCGGAATGGATGTATCAGCGCTACCTAAATGACTACACCAAGTCTGTTTTGGCAGTAGATGATAATGTGGGCAGATTGATGGATTATTTGAAAAGCAATGATTTAGAGAAAAATACTTTAGTTATTTACACTTCTGATCAAGGTTTTTTCACAGGGGAACATGGTTGGTACGACAAGCGATTCATGTACGAACCTTCCTTGGCAATTCCTTTGGTTTTTCGCTATCCAAATCAAATTAGAAGCGGAATACGCCACGATGCGATGATACAAAATGTGGATTTAGCACCTACGATTTTAGACTTTGCAGACGTAGATATTCCAGCCGATATGCAAGGCAAATCTTTAGTAAATATTTTAGATAGTGAGAAAGATACAGTTCGTGATGCCATTTACTATCACTACTATCAGAGCACTGGTTGGCATACCGTTCCAAAACATTTGGGTGTACGAACAGATCGTTACAAACTGATTTATTACTACGAAATTAATCAGTGGGAACTTTTTGATTTACAAGAAGATATGGAAGAAATGAAAAATTTGTATGGTCAAGAAGGGATGGAAAAAATCACAGCAGATTTGAAAGAAAAATTACGGAAGTTGATTGAGGAGTATGAAGATGATACTGCACCTGAAATCTCTTAATAGCGATAGTGTGCGTTTAGCATTGATGTTGTAAAAACTACTTTTTCAGCGTTTGTAATTATCCAACTTGTTTGGTTTTTCCCATAGAGCCAAACAAGTTTGGCGATTACGAAGGTCGCCTAGCATTTAAGGAATACTTACTTCACAATGCAATTGGATAATCCTTATTTTATTGGAGAAGATGGAGACTCCAAATTCGACTTTAACATAAATGACTTGGCTGGTTTCTAGGTAAAGCTCCTTTCCTTTTTTACTTTTGATGAACACAGCAACCACTAATCATTCCATGTTATGACTTTAAAGACACTTAGCACCCTCGCTTTCCTATTTATTTTCTCTTTTGGTTTTGGGCAGACGTTAGTGAAAGATTTTTATGAGGGTTTCGACGGAAGTCAACCTAGTTCCCTATTTGCACATGGAGAGTATATTTATTTTACTGCCAATCATGAGATATATGGTCGGGAAATTTTTCGTATCCACAAGGAGACAGATGAATTTCAAGTAGTTCATGAGTTTTTTGAGGGAGAAAATGGACTTTATCGTGTTGACGCTTTTTTCAATATAGGAGATATAGTTTATGCTTTTGTTACTTCTTCAGAAGGGAGTGGTTTATACCAATTGGTCGATGAGGAAAGTATCAATGTTGAGGAAATCATTCAACTTGATGGCTTTTTTTACTCATTTGCAGTTGTTGGTGAAGAGCTATATTATTTTACTGTAGACAGAGATACAGAAGCACTTCAAAGACTATGGTATATTGCTCAAATGCCTAATGAAGCAAAAATGATGAGAGCATTTCCTAGCACTGCTAACCCCAGAAATCTAACAGCATATAAGGAACAATTATTCATGATCTTGGATGACGGAATTCATGGACGGGAAATATGGCAGAGTGATGGCAGTGAAGTTACTTTTTTAGGAGATGTGGATGTTACTCATGGAGTATATGAGCTTACCAAATTCAAGGATCATTTATACTTTAGAGCAGATGATGGGATTCATGGACATGAATTATGGCAGACGGACGGAACTACTCAAGGGACTAAATTAGCGGCCAATATTTCAGCGACACAAAGAAGTTTCCCTCGAAATTTGACCGTTTCTGGCTCCTATCTATATTTTGCCGCTCACTATGCAGGAATAGGCGTTGAGCTTACAAGGTTTGATGGAATAAGTGCAGAACTCGTCAGAGATATAAACCACCATCAATACAGAAGTTCTAGTCCAAGGAATTTGGTGGATGTGGATGGAACGCTATTTTTTGCTGCAGATTCAAAAACGGGTAACAATTATAACGATTTTGAACTTTGGAGATCAGATGGAACTCATGTTGGAACCTATCAAGTCAAAGAAATTCATACTTCTGGCAGTAGTATGGATTTCGCCAAAATGTTGAATGTAGAAGGAACACTGTACTTCACAGCACTAGATGATGAAAATATTGAACAGCTATGGAAATCGGAAAAGGATGGAACAACGGAAAAAGTTTTTGGCACAATAACACAAAAACCGATTGGAGATATTACACAGCTAGTTGCGCTCAACAACTATTGCTATCTGGTTGGAAAAAGTGGAAATAATGGACAAGAAATATGGAAAGTTGATGATGTAGAACAAACTCAAGTTACTGCACTAAGAGAAAGTTATTCAAATGGTGTAGGTTATATGGAAGCGCATATCCATAAAGACGAATTATATTTTATAGATGGCTCGGTAAACCTTTGGAAAACAGACGGAACGGAGGGAGGCTCTATGCTAGTAGCTAATCCTAGAACGGTTTATCGTTATAGACGTTCAGGTATGGTGAGTTTAGGAGATAATTTCTATTATAATATTGGTTTTGATCTTTGGAAGAGCAATGGACAAAATTATGGGACAGTAAGAGTATATGGTGGTGCGACTAATCCTGGAGATTTCGTTTACCTCAAGAAAGCGAATACGATAATATTTTCAGCAGATAGGCATCAAGACAGAAATAGAGAATTATGGAGAATGAATAGTTATGAGAATGGAAGCGAACTCATCAAAGAAATTAATCCCAATGGCGCATCAAGTCCTCATTCTTTTTATGCTACCGACGACTACGTTTTATTTTTTGCAAATGATGGAATCCATGGAGCAGAATTATGGCGAACCGATGGAACTACTGCAGGAACTTACCTATTGAAAGATATCAATCCAAGCGAAGCATCAACTTTTTCACGAGGCGTTGAATTTATACGGCTAGGAAATTATTACTACTTTTCAGCATACAGCAAAGAGTTTGGTTCAGAGCTTTGGCGAACCGATGGAACAGCAGCAGGAACTTCCATGGTAAAAGATATCAATGTAGGAGAATACAGCGGAATCTCTTCCAGAATAGTCAAATCGAATGGTATTTTATATTTCTCGGGCTCTACAAGAAGAACAAATAGTGAACTTTGGCGAAGTGACGGTACTTCGGAAGGCACCTACAAACTAAAGGAAGTAAGACCTGGAAACAAGGGTTCTAATATTAATGCCTTATTAGGACTGGAGCATATGTTATATTTTACCGCTAGCTCAGAAAATAATATAGCAGAATTGTGGAAAAGTGATGGCTCTACTGAAGGAACAACGCTTGTAAAGGTTTTGGATAGAGGTTTTAATGCCAATAGACCGTATCGCTTAATCCCCTTGACTGATAATACCTTTGTATTTGATCATAAAAATGATAGTTATGGCTATGAAATTTGGGTGAGTGATGGAACAGAACAGGGTACGTACGCTTTGTGTGATATATACAGTGAAGAACAAAGTTCTCATGTAAATAACTTCTTTGCTTACAATAACAAACTCTTTTTTACCGCGGAAGACGGCATTCACGGGCGAGAAATATGGATAATTCCATTCAATATCTGCGAAGATAATAGCATAGAATTTAAAGACCTCACCCAAGGCGGCATCTACCAAGCCACCGATCAAATCACCCTTTCCGAAAAAACAGCAGATCGCTCTTCTGTAATCGTCAAAGCGGGCTACGAAATTGTTTTTGAAGAAGGCTTCGAGACCGCTGATGATGGATGGCTGACAGCTTCCATAGAAGAATGTGTAGAAGAGGAAGACGCGATAGTAGTAGAAGAAAGAGAAGAGGAGATAGAGCAACTAATGGAGCAACCCAAACTCGTTTGCTTTCCGAATCCTGCACATGATTTGATTACGATTCAGTATCAATTACCGACTGCACAAAATGTAAGTGTGGAACTCTATTCTGTCTTGGGTAATCGCGTTAAAGTCTTAGAGAATGCTATCAAAATGGAAGGACAACATCAACTAGAAGTGCAAACTAATCAAATAGAAGCAGGTAATTATTTCGTCCTTTTGCGTGCGAAAGACAGAATGGAAGTACAGCAAATTGTTGTGGTAAAATAGCATTTTTTAGAAGGGCACAAGCTCGAAAGTCACCCTTTTCTGTGCACGAACCACTAGCCGAAACCCACCAACCACTAAGTGATTTTTCCTGATTTCATACTAATGTTCCTATCTTTAAGGTAAAGATCACACACACTATGTTGAAGAAATACACAGGCGAATGGTCGTTTGAGCAAGCTGCTCATCTCTTGCGCAGAACTACTTTTGGCGCAACTTTCAAAGAAATAAATGATACCATTGAGCAAGGAATGGAAGCAACGGTGCGACAATTGGTTCGCACGCGCTCCATGCCCGACCTACCAGTTAATTATGACTACGAGGACGATCCAAATGTTCCCATCAATAGCCAATGGACGCGCGCACCGCACATAGATTTTAGAAGCAATAATGCGCGTCGGAGATCACTTTACGGCTGGACGCTGATGCAAATGTCACACGACCGAATGTCTATTCGCGAAAAGATGGTTTTGTTTTGGCAAAGCCATTTCGTCATAGAAACCGACATCGTCAGAGATGCCAAATTCCTTTATCAATATGTCTCTCTTTTCCGCAGCCAAGCATTGGGTAATTTCAAATCTTTGGTCGAACACGTCACCATTTCTCCTTCCATGCTGCGCTACTTGAATGGACGCGACAACACGGAAAGCGCACCCAACGAAAATTATGCGCGCGAATTACTAGAATTATTCACTTTAGGCAAAGGCGAACTTGCTGGACCAGGTGACTATACAACTTTCACAGAAGATGATGTAATCGCGATGGCAAAGGTGCTAACGGGTTGGAGAGATCGTTATTATTATAGGAAAGAAATTGAAAGTACGCCAGAATCTTTTTTCCGATTCAATCAACACGACCGCAGCGGAAAACAACTATCGCATCGTTTTGATAATCAAGTTATTGCCAACAATAATGCAGACGAGTACAAAGACTTGATTGCGATCATTTTTAAGCATCCACAGGCTTCACGATTCATTTGTCGTCGCTTGTATCGCTGGTTTGTCCATTTTGATATTACCGATCAAATCGAACGTGAAGTCATTGAACCAATGGCAACAATTTTGAGGGAAAATGACTTCAAAATCAAACCAGTAATAGAAAATTTGCTGCAAAGCGAGCATTTTTATCAACAGAACAACATCGGCGCGATGGTGAAAAGTCCCGTTGATTTTGTGATGTTCTCGCTCAATCAACTCGAAATCTCTTTTCCTGAAAACAATCTCTATCGAAAATACCAACTTCGCTTCAAACTCTACCAAGAAATGGAGGATATGCAAATGGAAATTTTCAATCCGCCAAACGTTGCAGGTTGGAAAGCCTACTATCAAAAACCACTCTACTATCAGTCTTGGATTAGTTCTGCCACCTTGCCGCTTCGCATGAATTATACTAATAAATTAGCACAACAAGGCTTGCGATTTGCGGGCTACGACATCAAAGTGGACGCACTAAAGTTTGTTGAAAAGCTAAGTGATCCTTACGACCCAAATATCTTAGTTTCGGATTTAGCCAAATTACTTTTTCCGCATCCAATTAGTGATGAACAAAAGGATACTTTAAAGGAAATTTTGATTCCTGGTTTGCCCGATTTTGAATGGACCGTAGAATATGGAAACTACCGTAACGATCCTTCTGATGAAAATTTGAAAGCCAGCGTAGAACAAAAATTGCGAGATTTATTGCAGCGCATGATGAGTATGCCAGAGTATTATTTACAATAGTACAGGGCGATTTTTTGAAGTTTCCTAACTTCAAAATCCTATCTACTCGTTTCCAAACGAGAAAGATAATTCAAAAACTTGATGCACCACTTCAACACTACAACAATGAAAAGAAGAAATTTTCTCCGCATAGGTTCCTTAGGTTTGCCAGTCATGCTCAACGGAATTCCTGTTGCTGCCATGTGTCAAAATAGCTGGTCAGAACTGCTAAGCAATAATGATAAAGTATTGGTTTTGATTCAGTTATCTGGCGGAAATGATGGTTTGAATACTTTCTTACCAATGAGTCAGTATGATAAATTGGCAAAGGTCAGAAGTAACATCATTATTCCTAAAAATCAATTGATTAAAACGCCAACACACGGATTTCACCCTTCACTCGCGCTCATCAAATCCATCTATGACAATGGGAAAATGGGCATTCTCCAATCAGTAGGCTATCCCAATCAAAATCGCTCTCATTTTCGATCCACGGACATCTGGACGACGGGTTCTTCGGCAGAAGAGGTGATTACAACCGGTTGGTTGGGACGCTATTTTGAATTAGAGCATCCAACTTATCCTGAAGACTATCCCAACAACCAAGATACCGATCCTTTTGCAGTGACTTTGGGCTCGCTGGTGTCCAATACTTGTCAAGGAACAGTAGCGAACTTTAGCTTAGCAGTAAAAAATCCAAATCGTCCAAGCGAACTGACGGAATCAGGCGGAGAAAATCTGTACAGTAATCTAACTTACGGTCAGCACTTGAAGTTTTTAAAAACAAACATTGCACAAACCAACGCCTACGGAGAGGTAATCGGAAAGGCAGCCGAAAAAGGCAATAATTTAGTGAACTATACAGATGAAAACCGACTATCTCAACAGCTAAAAAATGTGGCTCTGATGATTTCGGGAGGCTTAGCAACTAAAGTCTACGCCGTTAATTTGGGTGGTTTTGATACGCACGCTGCACAAGTCCTAGATGGTGAACCAACGCAAGGCGAGCACGCTGAATTACTCACGACGCTATCACAAGCAACTACTGAATTTATGGATGATTTAAGGCAGTTAGGTCTGGAAGAACGCGTGCTGACCATGACCTTTTCAGAATTTGGACGTCGTATTCAGTCTAACGATAGTTTTGGGACAGATCATGGAAGTGCTGCGCCACTGATGCTCTTTGGTTCTTGTGTTCGACAAGGATTTATTGGCGATGAACCCGAAATTCCAAACGTAGTGGATATTCAAGATGGCGTAGCGATGCAATATGATTTTCGGGATGTTTACGGTTCTGTTTTGATGGACTGGTTTGGAGCAAAGAAGCAAGAGGTAAAAGATATTTTGTTTGAAGATTTTAGATACGTTTCACTTCTTAATGATTGCAGCACAACAGGAACGACTTCCATTTTTGCAGATGAACCTTTCCAAGTTGACCATTTCCCAAATCCTTTCACTCGGCAGCTACAAATTGAGTTCGAATCTAAGGAAGAATGGATTACTTTGAGTATTTTTGACGAAGTTGGTAAGCAAGTCAGTGTCTTAGTCAATGAACGGAAGCAGGCGGGAAGACATCGCGTTACTTTCAATGCTCAACGGCTGCCTGCTGGTAATTATTACTATCATTTGCTTGGGGAGAATGGACGGCGTATCACAAAGCTAGTCGTGAAAATTTAATCCACAAATTAATTATGTAAACCACTAAGACACTAAGGGCAGTAAGGGCATAATATTTTTATACTAAAAAACTTACATTCCTTACTTTCTAAATAGTTCATAAACCCAAATCACTCAACAAAACGAACAAGTATGAAACATTTACTCTATCTTTTGACGTCCTCATTTTTGCTCTTCTCTTGTCAAGAAAATTCCACTAAATACGTCAATTGGGATGCCTACCTCGGTGGTAAAAATACAGCGCAATATTCGACCTTAAGTCAGATCAATAAAGAAAATGTCAAAAACCTAAAAGTCGCTTGGACGTACGCAAGTGGCGATGCAGATAGCATCAAAAATCGGACGCAAATTCAGTGCAATCCATTGGTGATTGACGGCATTTTGTATGGCAGTTCTCCGCAACTTAAATTTTTTGCTTTGGATGCAGCAACAGGGGCAGAAAAATGGGTATTCGATCCTTTTGCTGGCGAAGGTTACAACCAATTTGGCATGGGTGTCAATCGCGGATTATCATATTGGACAGATGGAACAGAAGAGCGATTATTGGTAACGGCAAGCCATTTTTTGTATTGCATTAATGCCAAAACAGGTAAATTATTTGAGGACTTTGGTAAAAGTGGAAAAGTTAATCTACGAGAAGGTTTGGATCGAGATATTGATGAGCTTTTCATTGTCTCTAATACGCCAGGTATTGTTTATGAGGACAAACTCATTTTAGGTTCGAGAGTCTCTGAAGCGGGCGGTCCGGTACCAGGACACATTCGTGCCTTCAATGTGAAAACGGGCGAACGCGATTGGATTTTTCATACGATTCCACATCCCGATGAATTTGGTTACGAGACTTGGCCCGAAAATGCTTGGAAGTACTCAGGTGGTGTCAATACTTGGGCGGGTTTTAGTTTAGATGAAGAGCGCGGCATTGTTTATGCACCAACGGGTTCTGCCTCTTTTGATTTCTATGGTGGCGATCGAATTGGAGATAATTTATTTGCGAATTGTCTAGTGGCATTGAATGCAAGTACAGGCGAACGAATTTGGCATTTCCAAACGGTTCATCACGATCTTTGGGATAGAGATTTACCTGCACCCCCAACTTTGATTACCGTAGAAAGGGAAGGAAAAAAAGTAGATGCTGTTGCTCAAGTCACCAAATCTGCACTGATTTACCTATTCAATCGCGAGACTGGCGAGCCGCTTTTTCCAATAGAAGAACGTCCTGTCATTGCTTCTGACTTAATTGGAGAAGAGGCTTCTGAAACACAGCCCATTCCAGTAAAACCTGCCGCTTTTTCAAGAAGTAGAGTCACTGAGGCCGACTTGACTAATAGAACACCAGAAGCTAATATTTACGCAAAATCTATATGGCAAGACCTGAGAAAAGGTGAGTATTTCGTACCACCCAGCGAGCAAGGCTCGATCATTTTTCCAGGCTTAGATGGCGGTGGCGAATGGGGTGGCGGTGCCTACGATCCCGAAAGCGGAAATTACATCATCAACGCCAGCGAAATGCCTTGGATTTTGAAGATGAATCCTTACGAAGTCAAAAATGTGGATTCGCAAATTGGACAAGGGCGAAACCTGTACAATGCTTACTGTCAGTCTTGTCATGGCGCAGATTTGAAAGGCGGAAATGTATATGGAAGTGTACCATCCTTAGTGAATGTGAAAGAGCGTCTGAACAAAAAGTCCATTACGACTTTACTAGGAACTGGAAAGGGAGTAATGCCTTCATTTAGCTTTATGCAACCCGAACAAATGGAAGCGATTACGGCATTTCTTTTGGACATTGAAAGCGAAACCAACACTGCTAAAAAAGGCGAACGAGCATGGAACTATCCTTACGTTTTTGATAGCTACAAACGCTTTCAAGATGAAGATGGTTTTCCCGCAATTACGCCACCTTGGGGAACGCTCAATGCCATCAATTTGAATACTGGCGAATTGGCGTGGAAAGTTACTTTGGGACATCATCCCGACTTGGAAAATCAAGACGGCGAGCCTTGGGGCTGTGAGAATTATGGCGGTCCAGTGGTCACTGCGGGTGGCTTGGTTTTCATTGCAGCTACGATGGATGCTAAATTCCGTGTTTTTGATAAGGATAATGGCTATTTACTCTACGAAACCGACTTACCAGCACCTGGATTTGCGACCCCTGCAACTTATGCGATTGATGGAAAGCAGTATGTGGTGGTGGCTTGCGGTGGTGGGAAGTTGGATCGGAAATCGGGGGATCAGTACGTGGCGTTTGCTTTAAACTAACGCTCAAAAATAGCTTCCACATCTATGTAGATGAAATTTAAAAAGCGATTGTTTAAGTGTTCAAAATCTCTATCGGTAGAAATTAAAGGTAAGTCTAGAACATGAGCAGTAGCAGCGATCCATAAGTCATTCTTTCCCATATTCCTAGCAGTAAAATTCTTGGGAAGCCGAAGACTTTTATGCTTGTTTTGGCTGTATAGATCAATGTTGACATAAGCCTCCGTAAGGTTTTTAAATCCAGATTCGATTGTTTTACCTTTTTGCAAAATTGTTCTAAGTCGTTCCATTTTATATTTACCCCAATGATGTGACCTTGAAAAGCTAATGGTTTCAGCACGAGCAGCAAAAGAGAGGTAAATACGGCCTTTTAAAACAGTTGGGAAATAATTTTGCTCTACATACTTCCAAACCACGGAGTTTCGAGCATAATGGATGAAAATATTGGAATCTAGGACGTATTTCATTAAGACATTTCTTGTACAGCACGATTAAATTCCTCTTCTGATTGTTCTACCTCTTCTTCTTCAACTTCTTCTTCTTCCCAACTCACGATCATATCTCTTGAAAAGGCAGGTTTGGGATATTCATTTGCCGTATCTTGTTTGGCTTCCTCTATTATTCTATCGCTAATTTCTTCATTCAAAAACGCGCTCATCTCTTGCATTTGCTCCAAGGAGAGTGCCTTCAATAATTCTTTGAAAAAAGAAAATTCAAAAGAGACATTAATTATATCATTCTTTTTAGCTGTCATATTCTATCATATAGGTCTGCTTACAAATTTAATCCTATTCTTGATGATTACCAAAATAAATTACTTCAGTACTCTAGTCCACCCAATACCCGTCATCGGCGGCG
Source organism: Bacteroidota bacterium (assembly GCA_039176995.1). Taxonomy (GTDB): domain Bacteria; phylum Bacteroidota; class Bacteroidia; order Chitinophagales; family Saprospiraceae; genus JAAUTG01. Next base: position 22,394 of record JBCDFY010000008.1, on the reverse strand, counting down.
ACCAAGCATTATCTTTTAGTATATCTAAGAAGCCATATAGTCCAATTTTATTGTAGTCATTCAGCCGATAACGAGCGGATAAACCAAGTCCAAAATATGGTAGAATTTCTGTATTGCTATAGGAACGTTCAAAATTGACTCTTTCGTTGACTAAAGTCCCTTTTGTGATGGCTATGCTTGCACCAATAGGGACTTCGATGGCAAAATTAAAATCTTTGACGTTCACATCATAAGCGATGAAGACATTGGGAATTAAGCGCACATCCACATCATTTTTTAGATAAGATTTCTCATACGATTCGCCTTTGAAATCAAAATAATAAGTCATTCCAATTCCAAAGGAAAAGTAATTCTTGCCTTGCGAAATTGGAGTTCTATATTTGCTATAACCACCCAAATAGAAGGCTTCTGAACCCGCTGCGGCGATACCTGTCTCAAATTCAGGGGCGTTATTTTGTCCTTTTGCAAGCATAGCAAAAAGCGAGAAGAGTGATACAGTAATAAGTCTAGTTATTGAATACATAAGGTAGCCCTTTTTCGTAGGTGATATAATCGGAACGACTGTGTCCGTAGTTTTTGAGTAGTTCGTGATAGACTACTAAATTGGAGTAGTTTCGTTGCTCTAATCGTTCCATTATTTCCTGAAAAGAGGCGATCATCACGCCACCTTCCAACGCCCCCATTGTAGTATAGACTTTAGCAGGAAAATCCGAGTAGGTATTGGCGAAGTTTTCTTCATATTCAAAGAGAATGCCAGAATCGTACCAATAAGAAGTAGCGACAGGAATAAATTTATCGAAAGGATTGGTTTCAGGGTTTTGGAACATGGCAAAAACAGCAAATAATCCGCCGTAAGAGTGTCCAAGCAAAGTCGCTTTCTCCTCATTAACGGCATACTTTTCCCGTACTTTAGGCAGTAATTCTTGTGCCAAAAATTGATAGAAATCCGCCGCACCTCCCGTTTCATAATCTTCTATACCTTCAGTAGCAGTCGGCGTATAATCACGATTTCGTTTTTGGTCGTTAGCTTTTTCACTACCATAACCAACGGCAATGAATACACTCTTAGGAATTTTGCTATTCTGTACTAATTCATCAACCACTTCGCTGACTGGCTCAAATTCATTATCGCCATCCATACTTATAATCAAAGGGTAAGTTTCATTTTCATTGTAACCCGAAGGCAGGTAAGTGTATAAGGTAAATTCATTATTCACGATTGGAGAAGAAATGGTGAATTGTTCGATTGTTCCTGAAAGATCAGGTATTGTTTGTTCACAATTGGCGAGAAAAAGTAGTAAAGGGAGAAATCCCCCGAAGGTGTCAATTTTCATTGATTGTTTTTTAAGGCTTAGATGCTTGAGCTCAAGGATAAGTTGCAAGCTCTAACGAGTACTGTTCCTTGTATCTAAGATTCGCTAGTAATTGATGTCTTCTTATCTAGCAATAGGCATTTAGATGTAACTTCTGAAAAAGATAAAAATAGAATTAGAGCGGGGTTTGCTCTTCAAAATTTGAATATTCTAGGGAAAATAGCTTTGCTTAGAATGAGTAATAGGAGCGATAAACTGAGCCTTAAAAAAGGCGTTATAGAGCTTCGATGAACACTAAATATTTTACAGAGAAACTTATTCTCTTAAGTTTGATCCGGTTGCCTTATCATTTCCGTAAGATGAGATATTGGTCACATAGTTTTCTTATATTTGAGGCGAGAGAAATTCCAAAATGAGCTTTTAATAAGAGAACGCACATTCAAATTCACAATGTCTTAAAAATAGGGAATGTCAAAAACTATAGATCAATATTTGAATAAAGTAATAGAAGGAGATTGTCTAGTTGAAATGAAAGGAATTCCAGATAAAAGTATTGATATGATACTTTGTGATTTACCCTATGGGACAACACAGAATAAATGGGATTCTGTAATTGATCTTGACAAACTTTGGAAAGAGTATTATAGAATTATAAAGAACAATGGTGCAATAGTGCTTACCGCTCAAGGAATATTTACCGCAAAACTTATCTTGAGCAACGAGAAAGATTTTAAATATAAAATTGTTTGGATAAAGTCTAAATCTACTAATTTCCTAAATGCAAAAAAGCAGCCACTCAGGAAACACGAGGACATTTGCGTTTTCTACAAAAAACAACCTAACTACAATCCTCAAATGTCAGAAGGGGAAGCCTACGATAAAGGATTTAGGAAAAAACAACTAACGGGTAGCTATGGTAATTTTAAATCCAATCATGTAAAGAGTAATGGAAAAAGATACCCAACTGATGTTGTTGCATTTGAAGAACAATCGATTGATGACTATGTATATGTGAAAACAGCAGAGTCAGAAGGAAAAGTTTATCATCCAACACAAAAGCCGATTGAGCTAGGCAGGTACCTTATCAGAACATTCACTCAGCCAGGCGATGTCATTTTAGATAATGCTTGTGGGAGCGGTAGCTTCCTACTTTCGGCTATACTTGAAAATAGAAATTTCATTGGCATAGAAAAGAACGAAGATGTGCTGCTACACAAAGTTCAAGAAATAGATTATATTAAAATTTGTACAGATAGAATTGAGAAAACACTAAAAAGAAAAGAAGTAGAAGAATCCACTTTACGCCTTTTTAATGAGCCAATTGCTAAATATCATACCTTAAATTACAAAGCTAAAATAGTAAATGGCAAAAATCACTTATAATGAGAGGAGTTGGGCTATTGATGTAATTAGTGAAATCAATGTTTTTTTAACCAAGAAAAGTTGGCATTTTAAGAGTGCTGGAGGGGAAAATACCATCAGCAATAATAAGAAAAGCCTTTTTCCTGATGTTCTGTTGTTTAATGATGCTAATAGAGAAACGATCCTACAGGGATGGGAATTGAAAATGCCCGATACTCCAATTAATGATGCAGCATTTATTTCTAATGCAATCAAGAAAGCAAAAATCCTCAAACGAAGTAGCTTTGTTTTGTGGAATGTAAAAAGTGCTGTTTTATACTATCGGCAGAAGGAACAGTTTGAAGTTCTTAAGCGTTGGGATTCAATCAATATCAACTCTAGAGAGGAGGTAAAGCCCAATGAGCAATTATGGAAAAATTTACTTTTTCAGATACTTTCTGATCTGAATACTTACTTCGGATCAGGTGAAATACCACCAGTCGCTTCTAGTGAAATATTATCAATTGACGATATCATTGATGTGATTTTAGAGCATACTGCATCAACAGCCGAAGCATTAAAGACAATGATAAGGTCTAATGCCCGATTAGAGGCAGAAGTCAACCAATGGTGGAATTCTTCATTTGGTGAATATGGATTTGTTGCTAATCAAACCAACCAAAAATTTTTTACTTTATCCATGGTGCTCTTGACAGATTGGGTATTTAAAATTGTCTTTGCTCACATCTTAAAAACACATTTCAATGAAGCTCGCGAAATAGAAAACATTCAAGACAACACTACCCTTGATGATGCAATTGATGTGGTAACTTCTATATCGCAAAGCTGCAATTTTTGGAATATTTTTAGTCCAAACGTCGGACAGCATTCGATCTCAAAAACTGCTTGGAGTGCCTTAAAGGAACTGAACTTATTTCTAACTTCAATCAATATTGAAGCGATTGATATTGAGATTCTTCACCAGTTACTTCAAAATTCAGTAGCATCTGCAAAGCGCAAAGTTGCGGGTCAGTTTTCCACACCCAAAAAACTAGCCGAACTACTAAATCGACTCACCATAAGCGACAAAACAAAAATCGTACTTGATCCTTGTTGCGGAACAGGCACTATCATCAATCAAGCCTATCAACTTAAAGAAGAATATGAATTGAATCAAGAAGAAATTTTGAGTAGTATTTGGGCTTCTGACAAACACTCTTTTCCGATTCAACTTTCTACTTTATCAATGGCAAAACCATCCAATATTGGTAGAATTATTAACATTTTCAGTGCCGATGTAACTGAATTGGTGAAAGGAAAAATTATAGAATTCAGAGATCCAAATAATGGTGCAATTGTACAAAAGGAATTTCCTCTAATTGATTATGTAGTTTCTAATCTACCTTTTGTCAAAAGCAAGGAGATCAAAGTCTTGAATTCCAAAATTTCAAACATCAATGACTGGATTCAAGAAGCAGCAAATACCGATCTATCCTTGAGTGGCAAAAGTGACATCTTTGCTTACCTTCCTTTTTATTTGCATAGCATCTTATCTGAAGAAGGAAGGATTGGACTTATCTTATCCAATGCTTGGCTGGGAACTGATTATGGGGAGATTTTTCTAGCATTGTTCCAAAAATTTTACCAGATAGATAATGTAGTCATTTCAGGCAAAGGTAAATGGTTTCAAAATGCTGATGTAGTAGCCACGCTTTTGATCGCATCTAAGAAAAAAGCTGGAGCAGAAACCGATGCTACTCACAAAACTTCTTTTTGTACGCTTAAGGAGAAAATAGAAGAGATAGATGACATTAAAACAATAAATGAAAATATCATCCTAAAAAAAGAGAGCAATCATCTAGCTATCAACACCTATTCAGGCAGTGAAATAAAGGAACTAGAAGCAATTGGGTTACCTTGGACAGGGTACTTCGCAAATTTGGAATGGTTATCTAAAATATCCTCTAAAATTACTAAAACGAAAAACTTTTTCAAGCTAACAAGAGGGGAACGGAGAGGCTGGAATGCTATGTTTTATCCAAATTCAACACATAATATTGAACAAGAATACATTCGACCCATACTCAAAGATCTCAGATCAACAAAAGGATTGGTGGCAAAAACTAATAAAGTAGCTTTTTGCTGTTCCAAAAGCACGGAGGAATTGAAGGAAGCAAATCATACTGGTGCATTAAATTGGATAAAATCATTTGAAAATCAAGTTAATAAAGTTGGAGAACCTTTAGTAGAATCTCTGAAAAAGGCAAATCACTTTTGGTATGAAATGAAATCGGATAGCATGGCTGATTTTGTTGCCAATGTAAATTATGACAGGAGTTTGTTCATCGCAAAATTTGAGCAGCCTTCTTTCATTGATCAGAGAATGATTGGATTCTCTTTGAAAAAAGCTCATCAAAAAGATAAGGACTTACTTTTAGCTTTGTTAAACAGTACACTTGGAATGTTTTTCATCGAAAGTTATGGTTTTGGTCGTGGATTAGGCGCTTTAGATTTGCGAGCTAAAAAAATCGCAAGAGACTTTAATGTACTAAATCCTAATATGCTGACCACTGCTCAAAAAGAGGAAATAATAGCGGATTTTCAACCATTAATAGAGCGCGATAGATTGCCATTACTCGAAGAAATTGAAGCCGCTGATAGGGTTAAATTTGAAGCCAAATTGATGGAGGTTTATGGTATTGCTAAACATTATGAACTGATTAAAACGTCGCTAATAGAGCTATATAAAATACGATTTGCAGTGAAAGATAGGTAACACAAATATGGCGACGGTTTTTACCTTCACCACCGATGCTTCCAACTCCACAAATAATAACAAGCCAACGTACGATAAGGACGCCAAGGCGCTCCAATTTCTTGCATTTTTTTCATCAAATCCTTGCCTTTTTCTTCCAATTCATAGAGTCGCTTCATTGTATTCTGTATCGCTAAATCTTTTACAGGTAGTATATCTCCACGATTCAAGCAAAACATCAAATTCATCTGCACCGTCCACTCACCAATGCCTTTAATTTCGGTTAACTTTTTCATGATTGCTTCATCGCTCCAAGTACTCCAGTCGGTGTCAAACAATTGATTATCAATAAAGTATTGCGCTACATTTTGGACATAATTCGCTTTTTGCCGAGAAAGGCTTGCTCCGCGCAAAGTTTCTAAATCAAATGCTAAGACTTGTTCAGCATGTGGATAACAATCTTCAAAAAGATTCAAAAATCGTTGTTCTATTGCGGCTGCAGCTTTCACGGACACTTGCTGCCCAATGATAGAACTCATCAATTTCAAATAAACATCTCCTGTTTCATTTGGATGCCAATGATAATCCAAATCAATGCTTTCGATGATGCTTTTTAATCGCTTATCTTTCTTGAGGTGTGCTATTGCTTGTTCGATCATAGTCTACAATTTGACTTGAGTATTTACCATATAGTCACAGCAGTGTCTTCATATAGTTCACAGTCGTTTTTTGCTGAAATATCACCAATAAAACTCCACTCAATATAGAATAACTATGGCTTTCTGCTGATGCTACTTGAAGCCAGTATCTTCCTAGCATCCTTGAGTCTCACTATTACCGCTATGTAAATTTTTTCTTTTACTATCGCTATTCCAATGGAATATCCTACTTTTGTGGAAACAGTAGCGGTTATTCACGAAAACCTTCAACAGCAACAGGGCGAACGTAAGAAAATTTTTATAATATGACAGAACACTTGATTTTGCTGATTTTTCAAAAAAAATTAGCAGATCGTTAGCAAAAAACTAAAAAATGTGTCGATTGATTATCAATCAATTACACATTATGGCTTTTTCTTACGTTCGCCCTGCAACAGCAATTTGCGCTACTGAAAATCAAGCAATTAGCAGTTATTCACGAATAAGGTCTAATAAAGTAGAAACCAGTTGTATGCAAAATCGAGTCATTGTCCATAGTGTTTATCCAGAAATAGAAGGTGGAAAGTATTACATTAAGCGCGTTCCAAATGATAAGGTCGAAGTAAAGGCAGCCATTTTTGGTGATGGGCATGACTATATTAGAGCAGCGGTTTGCTATCGAAAGCAAGGAAAGAAAACATGGCAAGAAAATCCGATGATGGATCTGGGAAACGATGATTGGATTGGTAGTTTTCGAGTCGAAGAAGAAGGGTTTTATGATTACAAAGTAGAGGCTTGGGTCGATCAATTATTGAATTGGTACAATGGTTTCAAAAAGAAAATTGCGGATGGGCAAGATATGTGTGTGGAATTGCAAATTGGGGCTAATTTTTTGAATCAAGCAGCAGAAAATTACACCAAAGCAAAAGGAAAAATCCTAAAAGATTATGCCAAGTCTTTGAATAATGACGATTACGATCTAGCAGTTAGCAAAGTGATGAGCGAAGAGTTCGCACTTTTGGTGCGAGATTACCCATTCAAACAATACGTCACAACTTACGACAAAAACTTGCGCGTTCGTGTTGGGCGCAACAAAGAATTATTTAGTGCTTGGTATGAATTCTTCCCTCGTTCCGCCGCTTCGGAACACGGCGTTCATGGCAATTTCCAAGATGCACAAAAGCTCATTCCAAGAGTCGCAGAATTGGGTTTTGATGTGATCTATTTTCCACCCATTCATCCCATTGGAAAGGTCAATCGAAAAGGGAAAAACAATGCTGTCACTGCGCAAAAAGGAGAACCCGGTTCGCCTTGGGCAATCGGCAGCGACGAAGGTGGGCACAAAGCCATCAATCCTGAATTGGGAACACTTGCTGACTTCAAAGAATTCATTAAAGAAGCACACAAATACGGCATTGAAATAGCAATGGATATTGCGTTCCAAGCCGCGCCCGATCATCCTTGGATTAAAGAACATCCAGAGTGGTTCATCTGGCGACCAGATGGAACGATTGCTTATGCAGAAAACCCACCGAAGAAATATCAAGACATCGTTCCATTGAATTTTGAGACGGAAGATTGGAAGAATTTGTGGGAAGAATTGAAGAGCGTTTTTGTTTATTGGATTAAGCAAGGGGTGAAGATTTTCCGCGTAGATAATCCGCATACTAAAGCCTTCCGTTTTTGGGAATGGTGCATTCAAGACATACAAAAAAAATATCCAGATACCATCTTTTTAGCGGAAGCCTTCACGCGTCCAAAAGTGATGGCAGAATTAGCAAAATTGGGCTATCCACAATCTTACTCCTACTTCACTTGGCGTACCAACAAAGCCGAGATGGAAGAGTACATGCTAGAACTGAGTCGCACGGAATTGCGCGAGTACTATCGCCCCAATTTCTGGCCCAACACGCCCGACATTCTAGCTTATGAATTGATGCACGCCAACTCCAATCAATTCGTCAAGCGATTCATCATGGCAGCCACTTTGTCCTCTAATTATGGAATGTACGGACCTGCTTACGAGTTCATGGATAACCACCCGATGGGTAATGGCAAAGAGGAATACTACAATTCTGAGAAGTACGAAATCAAAGTTCACGACTGGTCGCACCGCAATCGCATGACGGATATTATCACTACTATCAATCGTGTTCGTCGAGAAAATCCTGCTTTACAGGATACTTATAATATTCACTTCACGAAGACGAGCAGCGAGCATTTGATGAGTTACGTCAAAATGACCGAAGATCGCAGTAATATTATTTGGTGCATCGTCAATTTTGATCCCAATACAACGCAGCGTGGCTATGTAGAAGTACCAAAGGAGCTGTTTGACATCCAAGGAGAAGTGCGTCTGCGTTTGTTTGATTTGTTAAGGAATGAAACTTATTACTGGAATCAGGATTGGAATTATGTGGAGATTAATCCTTCACGCTTTCCAGCTCATGTGATGAAGTTGTTTTAGCACGCGAGGGAGAAAAGTACGCAAAGACGCTAAGGCGCAAAGTTTTGCTTGGTAGGTTTGTTTTGCTTAATTACTAGAGAACATAGCCGTATATTGAACTTTGAAAATTCAATTGCTGTTTTTGAGAAGTACTTATCAATTTTGTAGTTTATGCAAGCGGTTCAATTCAATCCAAAAATACATCTTGACTTCCAAGATATTCTGAAAGGGCTTTCCGAGTTACCTGTTTCTGATTTGGAGCAGTTGGTTGGTGAATTAAATCAAGTAATCGAGCAACGCAAAAAACTTCCTTCAAAAGATAGAGCCAATGAGCTTGTACAAAAAATAAAACATGGCGGTCCATCAAAGGAATTCCATGCAAAACTGATGCAATTATTCACAAAATCTGTGAAGGAGAAGATAAGCGAGGAGGAACGCGCCGAATTATCGGCTATGGTTCCTACTGCTGAGAAATGGTCGGTAGAGCGTCTTGAGTATTTGATGGAATTAAGCCAGCTGTGGGAAATTTCTGTGGATGAAGTAATGAAAAAATTAGACATTCAACCACCTCCAGTAATTCATGCCTAGAAAATATATACCCAAATCAGTAAAAGAAGAAGTAGAAAAAAGGGCAGGAGGATATTGCGAATATTGTAAATTTCTACGCAAGTATGCCTATGCTTTCGCCTATGAGCATATCATTCCCATTGCTTTAGGAGGCAGCAATGAACCTGATAATCTAGCGTACTCCTGTCTTGGTTGTAATAGTTTTAAACAAGCCGCAATCACAGCTACTGACCCTGAATCTGGAGAAATAGTTTCCCTTTTTCATCCAAGAAAAGAAAAGTGGGCAGATCATTTCAGTTGGTCAGAAGATACTCTTCAAATTGTAGGATTGACAGCTACTGGACGTGCCACTATAGAAAAATTGCAAACCAATCGAGAAGCATCAATCCATTTTCGTAAACTTTTATTAATGTCTGGAGAACATCCACCTGAATAGCATTAACAGACTTAGACTATCACTTCTCCATTCCCGTCTGTGGTCAACACTTCTGTCATATAATCAAAAAAAGGACGCATCCCTTGATAAGTGCGAACCACCTCATCTGCAAAATTTTCAGCTACTACTTCTTTATCCGTAAAAGGTCGCCGAACGATGAAAGATTTATAGCGCAACAAATCAATATCAGGATGATCTTTTGGAAAATCGCGAGGCGCAGTTTTGAGTTGCTGACCATCCATATTTCCGAATAGTGCTTGAAAATTTTCGTCTGCGATGATGTTGCGAAGTTCTTGCGCATTCGCAGCGATGTCTTGCCGAATACGTTTTAGATCCTCTTTTTCTGGTTGGAAAAATCCGCCACCAACAAAGGTGTTGTTGGGTTGAATAGAAATGTAATAACCTCCTCTACGTAACTTGGTCGCGCGCTGCATTCCTGCACTGAAATTGGTTTTGTAAGGCGTCTTGTCCTTCGAAAAGCGCACATCGCGATAGATGCGAAAAACCTTGGCTTTGTTACCTTCTATTTCATCGTGGAAACTCACTTGATTGATGACCGTTTCCATAAAACTTTTGAAATTGGCAAGTGCGGTTTGGTAGTGTGGTTTGTTCTCAGTGAACCAATCGCGATTGTTGTTTTTGGCGATGTTTTTTAGGAAAGCGAAGGTGCTTTTTTCGATAGTACTCATAGAGAGAATAATTGAATGGTGACAGATCGTAAACAATCAACGCGAATTATATAAAAGCGTTTGCTGGAACTTGTATTTTTTAAAAAAAGAGAGAAAAGCAAAAGGTTTATCGAAAAATTTGCTTGGCTTATCGGAATCGAAGAACTTTAGGTGTAGCTTTCCAGTTCTATTTTCATTATATTAGTAGCAGAAGTTTTGTTTTGCTGTATGTTTTAATAATAACCGTCGAGATTAAAGTAGAAGATGTATTTATTACGGTGTAGAAAAGTGATTTTAGTTATGAATTAAAGTTACGTTTGCTTTCAAATTTGGCGGCACCGAGCCTATCAAATTTGATCAAGGTTTCTAAGGGTAAAAAAGCGATGCTCGCTTTTTTACCCTTAGAAAACCTTGATTCGCTGAGGAGATGTCGACCTCCTCCTCAGCGAAAAATTCCACTGTATTTAGATTTTTGTAAACAGTTAGTTTTAGTTCTTTAAAAAGAAAATCTCTTTTTATGTCATTCATTGCATACCCAGCACAAACAAATTAATAATAAATTCAACATGGCTCAACGCAATTCCCCTTTTGGAGGCAATCGAAAAATAAATACAGGAAGCATTATCATTGGTGCTGTAGTGATGATCGTGATAGTCGTTGCTTTGATGAGTATCGCAAAATTAACTTATCAACTGCTTAGCTTAATTGCAATTCCACTGCTCCTTATCACAGCAATCATTGATTATAAAATCATAGTCAACTACTTCAATTGGGTGGTCAACTTAGGTAAAAACAATCTGCTCCTAGGAATTGGTGCAGGTTTATTGAGCATCTTTTTCTATCCAGTCGTGGCGGCTATTTTATTTGGTCGTGCTTTCTTTACTTGGCGACTGAAACGTGGCATGAAAGAAAGAGAAGAAGAGATGGCTTCCGAACAACAACAAATTGGAGAATACATTGATTTTGAGGAAATTAAGAAACCTAGACAAAAAGTAAAACAGCCAAGAGCCAATACAAAGGATAGCGATTACGATCAGTTTTTTGATTAGCTCCTGCTCATTACTTCACGAAACAACGAGTTATTCCTCCCACGCTGGACATCGTCCATTGATATTATTTTTAGTGGATTTTTCTTTCGCCATTTTACAGAATTAGGACGATGCTGCCATTTTTGCTAATTTAGTGCGATATTTGTATTGACTGTAAAGGAGTTTTACAGTGCAGTATTAATTGATTGAGAATAATATTGAGATTATAATGAAGACTAAATTGGTGCTTTGGGGAAAAAATGCAGAAGCAAAACGCGTTTTGACCGCTATTGAATTGAAACCTGAAACGAATACCGTAGGAACTTACATCTTCCCAGATGAAGTGGCAACGGATGACTTTGCGAATGAATTGATGCAAAAATGGAGAGATGGAAAAGAGGTGGAAATGCCTGAAAATCATACATATAGTGAACAGTCGCTCTCTGTGACAGAACGGATTATTCCAGAAGGATTGGAGTTAGAACGTTCGGATTTGTTGACACGGGCGCAGACAGAATGGCACTTTGTAGTGCTGTCTTCCAAATTGAATGATGTTTATCAATCTGAACTACAGGATTTGAAAGATAAAATTCAGCAACTGAGCAAGTATGATAGTAAAGTTTGGACAGAGTTGAAGAACTTTTGGAACAAAGTAAATGGACAAATCAGAGAGCAAAACCTCTTTCGCGAGCACGCCGATTCTTTGAAAAACAGAACCAATGAGTTGTTCAAAGAAATGAAAGATATGCGTGCGAAAATGGAAGAGAGCTTCAAATCCAGCTCGCAAGAATTTTCTACGCAGTTCAATGAAAAGTTGGAAGGTATAGAAAAACAAATCAACGAAGGTTCGCGCCTGTCTTCTGTTTTTGAAGAGCTGAAAAATTTACAGCGCAAATTCAAACAAACCAAGTTCACCAGAGAAGACCGAGAAAAAATATGGTCGCGTTTGGACGGAGCATTCAAAGCCGTGAAAGAAAAGCGATTTGGTCCACAAAGCAAGAGTGACAATTCCGCAATGGGACGCTTGAATAGTCGTTTGGAAGGGCTTTTGAGAGCCATGGAGCGCATGAGCAAATCCATCAAGCGTGATGAGGATGACTTAGCATTTCAAAAGCGAAAAATTGCAACAACGCACGGACAACTAGAATCTCAAATCCGCCAAGCAAAGGTCAGCATGATTGAGGAGCGCATTCGTTCTAAGCAAGAGCGATATGAAGATATGAAAAAGACGCAAGCGCAGATTGAGAAGCAAATTGAGCGTCAAAAAACACGTGATGCAAAACGTGCAGAGCAAGAAAAAATAGAGCAAGCGAAGCAAGATGCAAAAGCAAAAATAGAAGAGCAAATTGCAAGCTCGCAAGCGGTGCTGTACAATCAAGCAGAGAAGTTGGAGAAAGCGGCGGAAGCAATTAAAGATACTAAAACAGCTAAGGAAGAAGCACCAAAAGAAAAAGAGGAAAGTCTACTCTCTGCAGTAAGTGAAGTGATGTCAGAAACGCTTGAAGATGTTGGTGATACCATCAAAGCAGTGGCGAGTGTGGTTGGTGCGAAAGCCAAGGAGAAGTTGGAAGATTTGAAAGAAGCAAGTCAAGAAGTGATGGCAGATGCGAAGGAGAAAAGCGCGGAAGTCATGGAAGAGATTAAAGAAGAAATGGCAGAAGTGAAAGAAGAAATTACAGAGAAAAAAGAGGCTGCTAAAGCAAAACTGGAGGAAGTGAAAGAGGAAATAGCGGGTAGTCCGACAGAAGCTACCGAGAAGATAAAAGAGGTGCAAGCAGAAATCGAAGTGGCAGCCGAAAATGCAAAAGAAGCTATTGCCGAAAATGTGGAAGAGGCAGAAAAAGTCTTGGATGACGCTACGGAGGAGAAAAAAGATGATGCGGCTTAGACTGTTCTGGTATTTATGAAAATATTAAAAGCCTGATTTTTACGAATCGGGCTTTTTTGTTTTGTACATCCTCTTACCTTTGCTTTAAATTTTCTCGTCATAAAAATCTTCCACTCGTGCAAAGAAATAACGCTTCCCATTTACTCAATACTCACTCCGAAGTCAAACTTTTCAGCGGACAGAACACCAAAGGTTTAGCAAAAAACATCGCTGAGCATTATGGGCAACCGCTCGGAAAGGTGAAAATCAATAGCTTTAGCGACGGCGAAATGCAGCCTGTCATTCAAGAATCCGTAAGAGGCTCATATTTTTTTATTATTCAATCCACGCCTGCACCAGCGGATAATTTAATGGAACTCTTGCTTATTATTGATGCTGCCAAAAGAGCTTCCGCAGGTTATGTTACCGCCGTGATTCCCTATTTTGGCTATGCGCGCCAAGATCGAAAAGATATGCCGCGCGTTCCGATTTCTGCGAAACTGGTGAGCGATTTAATTCAAACGGCAGGCGCAGATCGAATTATGACGATGGATTTTCATGCCGATCAAATTCAAGGTTTTTTCAACATTCCTGTGGATCATTTGCAGAGCGAAGCCGTGTTCATTCCTTATTTGAAAGAGCAAGATATGAGCAATGTCATTTTCGCTTCACCAGATGTTGGAGGTGTAAAAAGAGCACGCACTTACGCGAAATATTTTGGGACAGATTTGGTAATTTGTGATAAATATCGCGTAAAAGCCAATGAGATCGCAGGGATGACTTTGATCGGAGATGTTGAAAATGCAGATGTGATTTTGGTAGATGATTTGGTGGATACCGCAGGAACGCTTTGCCGCGCTGCCAATTTGATTATGGATAAGGGTGCAAGGAGTGTTCGCGCTATTTGTACACATCCTATTCTTTCTGGTAAAGCAAAAGATAATTTAGCTAGTTCCAGATTGGATGAATTGATTGTTTGTGATACGATTCCACTGAAACAAGACTTTCCAAAAGTGAAGGTTTTGAATGCCGCTGAACTTTTCGCAACTGCTATTCGCAATATGCACGAGCATCGTTCGATCACAGGTTTGTTTATTACGGAGTAGACTAAGAAATACTGTTGATTTGTTTAATTGTTGATTCGTTGATATGACTCTCACAATCAATACATTTGCATCTAATCTATTCTGCAGTGAATCTTAACGATCAAGTGCAAGATTACGATATTCATTCAAACACTCGAACATTCTCACATTCAAATATTCCATCATTCACTCATTGAAATGAAAAGAATCGCATTAGATATGGACGAAGTTCTAGCGGATATTTATGCTAAACTTCGTATTTATTTTGAACGAGATTTGGGTTGGAAACCAAAATGGGAAGATTACGCAGGCAAAAAAATCTATGAAATAGAAGGAGCGGAACATTTGCGAGATTATTTGCACGCACGAGGTTTTTTTGCCGATGTGACAGTAATACCCAATAGTCAAAAGGTAGTGCAAGAATTGCAACAGAATTACGAGGTATTCATTGTCACTTCTTCTATGGAATTTCGGAATTCTTTAGTGGACAAACACGATTGGTTGCGGGCGCATTTTCCTTTTATTCATTGGAAAAATATAGTGATGTGTGGAAGCAAGAAATTCATTCAAGCGGATTATATGATAGACGATCATGTGCGAAATTTGAAGACCTTCCAAGGCAAAGGTTTGCTTTATACTGCGTCACACAACATTGATAATCAAGAATTTACGAGGGTTAATAATTGGTTAGAAATTCAAGCGTTTTTTCGGGAAGAATTGAAAAAAGATGAGTAAACTTCAAGAACTTCTGCGCTTAAAATCAAAGTTTCTAGTCACTTCCATTATTGCTACAGCTGTAGATATTGGTTTGTATTTGCTGCTCTTTCATCAATTTGGGTTTTCTGCACTGGCTGCTCAAAGTATTGCTTATCCAATCGCGGTGCTCCTCAAATTTTTTCTAGAAAAATACTTTGTTTTTGAGTTGAATCGCAAGTCTGGGCAAACCTTTGCACTAGCGATGCTGGTTTCTGGTATTGGCTATTTATTGTCGTTTGGTTTAGTCTATTTATTGAATCAAAATTCATTTCTTCGTGAGCATCAATTCGCTTTAAAAATCATCGAAAAAGGGCTTCTGTTTTTGTACAATTTTTATTTCAAGCGGTTTGCGTTTGAACGGAAATTCATATAAATTGATGTTTTCTTGAGTCAATACGGTTTTCTGATGAGAAGAATGTTCTATATCCTCATTTTACCTGTAAACCTTCTTGCTTTCAAATCTGCGTATTGAATTCTCATACAGTTGACCACGTATTCTAAATCAATACTCATGCTCAAATTTTCATCTCTATTTTTCTTTCTTCTTAATCTATTTTCCCTATATGCCCAAGATCATAAAGATTGTTTTGATGCACTGGATATTAGTGGACTATCAGAATTTATTTTTGCGGATTCTATGAAAGGAGCGGGTCTGGATAGAGTTGAATTGGATCAATCTATTTGTTTAGATAATCCAAACAACTCGGGTTTTGAGGTCAATTCCTTTTGGCTTACTTGGACTGTTGAAACGTCAGGTAGTCTCATTTTTAATATTACCCCACTGGCAGAAAAGGATGACTTAGATTTCTTCTTGTTTAGACTAAAAGAAGATAAGGATTGCGAATCTCGAGAGGAAGTGAGATGTATGACCTCAGGTGACCGATTTTTTCCTAGTCCTTGCATGGGAGAAACGGGATTGCGGTTCGGTGAAATGGATTTGAATGAAGGACCAGGTTGTAGAGGAACAGATAATAATTTCTTAGCACCCGTCGAAGTCAGTGTGGGAGAACAATACGTTCTAGCAATTACTAATTTCACTTCTAGAGAGTATGGGTTTAAGATAGAATTCTGTGGAACAGCAGCAAGTCCTTTAGCGGATTCTTCTAGTTGTCCCATAAGTTCGATTGACCAAATACTTAGTGCGGATTCTGAATTACATATTTTTCCAAATCCAACCATGAAAGGAAGAAGTATAATTTCTTTATCTTCTTCAGCATCTAAAGGAAATAGTATTGAAGTTTACGATCTTGCAGGAAAGGAGGTCTCAACTATTGAAATTCAGCAAATTGCGCCAAAAAAATGGACGTTTGATACCAGCCAACTACCGCAAGGGACTTACTTCGTAGTTTTTAAAGATTCGGATGTAATGATAAATGAGAAATTAGTAGTAACAGGTCTCTAAAGTTCTTATCATATCAATTTTCCATCCGTTGAGGGCTATATGAATTGTAGATTTCTTGAAGAAATAGCCACCAAAAAGAGCATCATTTCCATCTATAAGAATAAACAATAGCAGCTTCATGAGGTTTTCTTATTTCATTTTCTTCCTACTGTTAACAATTGCTTGTGAATCTTCTTTTTCTGAAGAAGCATATAGCGATACGAATGCAAAACTAGAGGCAAATGGCTATGCAAAAGCAGCAGAATATGAAGATACCGAAACAGACGAACAACAAACATTCTCTGCCACTTCCAAGCTCAAAATCATCAAAACGGCTGATTTAAGAATGCAAGTAAAGGATGTAACCAAAAGCTCTAGCAATATTGAAGGAATTGTCAAAAATCATCAGGCGTATATTTCAAATTCAAGTCTAAATAATTCTACCTATCGCATCGAAAATGATATTACGATTCGAGTACCTTCCAATCGTTTTGATGAAATCTTAGAAGCACTGACCAAAGAAGCTATTTTCATTAACTATAAAAATATCGGAACGCAGGATGTTTCGGAAGAATACTTCGATATAGAGGCACGTCTTAAAACCAAGAAGGAAGTCTTAGCGCGCTATGAAGAAATCTTAAGAACAAAAGCCAAAACCGTCAAAGATGTATTAGCAGCAGAAAATGCGATCCGCAAAATTCAGGAAGAAATAGAGTCTAAAGAAGGGCGTCTGCGTTACCTCAAAGATAGAGTAGGACTAAGTACGATCAATCTGAGCATCTATCAAGAAGTGGAATATCAAGATCAGCCCGAGGTGGTCAAAGACAGCTACTTTAGCAAAATGACTCGCGCTGGAAAGAGAGGCGGATTTATCATTTCAGAATTGTTTTTGGGCTTGATTAGCATCTGGCCCATTTTGTTGATTTTGAGTGTTTTGTATTGGCAGCGGAAAAGGATTTTTGGGAGGAAAAAGAAGGAGAATAGTTAGTAAAATCGTATATTGATACGATAGTTTTGTTTTTTTATTCCTCATTATGAAGCGACTGATTGCTGTTTTTCTTCTTATTGTATCATTTGTAGGCTGCAAGCCAGATGAAAATTCCTCTGAAAATGATTCTTCATTTACGTCCTCTGAACTATCTGAGGAATTGAAATATGGACAGGAATTATTCGAACAATATTGCACAACTTGTCATGCTAATAATCTAAAAGAAGATGCTACTGGACCAGCATTGGGAAATGTTCATTTACACAGAAGTAAAGATTGGTTTCGTCGCTTTACTAGAAATTCACAGATGATGATCGCACAAGGAGACTCGATTGCACTCTGCTTGTGGCAACAGTGGAAACCCACAGTGATGAATTCTTTTCCAAAAGGTAATGATGTATTAGAAGCACTAGGTTTGACTTCTTTATCGGATAACGACATAGACTTTATTTACGATTACATTGCTAATGCCAATGGAGAAGTTCCAATAGATAGTACCTTTTCCATAGAAGGTTGTGTAATCGAAAAAAGACCTTCTAGTAACACTACAGCATATAGTCATTGGAATATCTACTATGATATTATCTATGAAGGAAATAGACCTTATGTGAATATACTAGACTATCAGTTTGAGCCAAAATCAAATGCTAAAGAAATTATAGTTGAAGTTGATTCAGTAGCTAGAATGATGAAGGTCAGGTTGTTTTTTCCTAAAGCAAGAGCATATCTGGAATTATTCAAAAAAAGTCAATCAACTTATTCTTTGAGTAGCGACTTGTACAAGAAAAAATACGCTTTTCCGAAAGGTGAACCAGCGATCATAATTGTTACTGGTTTTGAATTTGAAGGAAACAAACTCTGGTTTGGATACAAAAAAATAGAATTTGGAGTCAGAAAAATAGAAAAGATGAAAATTGAGCGCAGCACGAAAAAAGCAATTGAGAAAAAAATCAAAAAAATTTTATAAGTCACCTTTCCTCAAACCAACTCTTCAACTTATTCGCAACTCCCTTCCCAACCAAAGACTCCAAACTTGCTTGATCAGCTTCTTTTACGTTCTTCACCGAACCAAACTCTTTCAACAGCTTCTCCGCCGTCTTCTCTCCAATTCCAGGAATATTGGTTAGTTCTGTCCCCAAAAAGTTGCGAGAACGCTGATCGCGGTGGAAGGTAATGGCAAAGCGGTGCGCTTCGTTTCGGGCGTGCTGAATGACTTTGAGGGTTTCGGATTTTTTGTTGATGTAAAGCGGAATGGGATCGTCGGGGAAAAAGATTTCTTCTAGTCTTTTTGCGATGCCGATAACGGTAATTTTATCCTCGATGCCTAACGCTCTTAAAATTTTCACAGCGGCACTCA
The DNA here is from genome assembly GCA_039176995.1 of Bacteroidota bacterium. GTDB lineage: Bacteria > Bacteroidota > Bacteroidia > Chitinophagales > Saprospiraceae > JAAUTG01. Next base: position 3,768 of record JBCDFY010000008.1, on the reverse strand, counting down.
ATTGTCCTTTTCCACCGTCAATGATAATGAGTTGTGGCAAATCCCGACCTTCGTTAACCAGTCTTTTGTAGCGACGATAGACGACTTCTTCCATGGAAGCAAAATCGTTCGGTCCTTCTACAGTTTTAATGTTGTAGTGGCGGTAATCTTTATTGGAAGGTTTCGCATTTTTGAAGACGACGCAACTGGAAACGGGATTCGTTCCTTGCAAATTGGAGTTGTCAAAACACTCGATGTGCATGGGCAGAACGTCCATCTGTAAATCTTCTTTCATCGTTTTTAGAATGCGCTCTGCGGAAGTCTGCTTTTTGATTTTATTGATTTCTTGCTGTCGTTTTTGGCGCAAGAAATAGTTGACATTTTTTTCAGAGAGTTCGATCAACTTGCGTTTGTCGCCTCTTTGTGGAATGGTGATAGTCGCTTCAATATCAGGCAGTTCTACTTCAAAAGGAACAACAATTTCTGGCGCAATACTATTGAATTTTTCGCGGATTCTTGGAATGACATATTCTAGCAAATCCTTGGGTTCGTCGTCCAAATTTTGCACCACTTCCTGAGTATGCGCATTGATAATCGCGCCTTCTACAACTTTTAAATAATTGACGTATGCATACTTTTCATCCATTGCAATCGTGAAGACATCCACATCTTCCACGGTCATGGCAACTACTTGTGATTTACTTTGATAGCCTTCAAAAGCCGTCAGTTTTTCTTTCAAATTTTGCGCTTGCTCGAATTCTAAGTTCATTGCGTGTTGCTCCATTTTTTGCTTAAAATGTCGCTTTACTAAACTCTGTCGCCCTTTCAGAATATTCTTGACTTGCTCTATCTTTTCATTGTAGGATTCTTCGCCTTCCAAATCTTCGCAAGGTCCTTTGCAGTTTTTAATGTGGTATTCCAAACATACTTTAAACTTGCCTTTTTGGATATTTTCTTCAGTCAGATTAAGTGTGCAAGTCCGCAGTGGAAAGAGCGTTTTGATTAATTCCAAGATGACCTTAATGCGAGACTTGGAAGTATACGGCCCAAAATAGTAAGAACCATCTTTGATAACGCGGCGTGTGATGTACACTCTTGGAAATCGCTCGTTCCGAACGACGATATAATTATAAGATTTATCATCGCGCATTAATACATTGTAGCGCGGTTGGTATTCTTTGATTAAGGTATTTTCTAGCAGCAACGCATCTTGCTCTGTCTCTACGATGGTGTATTCTATATGATGCGCATTTTTGACCAACGTCCGCACTTTCCCACGTTTGTCTTTTTGGCTACCAAAGTAAGAAGACAAGCGACTTTTCAGACTTTTGGCTTTCCCAACGTACAAAATCGTACCTTCTTCATCTATAAAACGATAGACGCCAGGCTGTTTAGGCAGAGTCGGAGCAAGCTGTTTGTAGTCGTTGTTTGTCATAAAATTTGGAATGGAAAAATTGCCACAGAAGTAACGCAAGAAAGGGCTAAGGAGTTTGAGGAGGATATAAGTAAATTCAAAATCGCCTTCAAGATGAATTAGAGATTTTAAAATTCATGCAAAGGCGCAAAGAATTTTGATTTTTTAAATCAATTTCGTTTGACTGATAATCCAATCTTTACAGCTTTTAGAAGGAAGTGAAAACTTTGGTATCTTTGGAATATGAAAAAGAAAAAATCATTGATACGGTTTGATTGGGCAATGAAAAAATTGCTTAGGGATAAAGCAAATTTCGATGTTTTGGAAGGATTTCTGAGTGAACTACTTTCCGAAGATGTGGTAATAAAAAAGATATTGGAAAGCGAAGGGAATAAAGATGATGAAGACGATAAACACAATCGAGTAGATATTTTCGTTGAAGATGCAAAAGGAGAACTGATAATTATCGAAGTCCAAAATAGCAAACAATGGGATTATTTTCATAGGATTCTGTATGGAACATCAAAGGCAATTACGGAATATATTGGGGAAGGGGACGCATATGCAAAGGTCAAGAAAATTATTTCGATCACAATTGCTTACTTTGATTTGGGGCAGGGAAAAGATTATGTATATCACGGGACTACTCAATTTAAGGGAATTCACGAAGGAGATGTCTTGAATTTGGCGAAAGAGCAAAAAGAGACCTACCATGTAGAGGAAGCTTTTGAAATCTATCCTGAATATTGGATAATCAAGGTAGATAAATTTGATGATGAGATTCAAGATAAATTGGATGAATGGATTTACTTTTTGAAGAATGGTAAATTGCCTGAAAATTATTCTGCAAAAGGGTTGGATGAAGCAAAGAAGAAGCTAGATGAAATGAATCTAACCGATGAAGAAAGAGTGGAATATAAAAGGTATTTAAGTAGATTAAGAGACATAGCGAGCGAGCAACATACCAAAATGGTAGATGCTAAACAGTTAATCAAAGAAGGAGAAGAAAAAGGGATGGAGAAGGGAATGGAAAAGGGGATGGATAAAAAAGAAAGGGAAGCAGTCTTGGGAATGGACAGAAATAATATACCAATTTCAGTAATTGCTAATTCGCTAAATATTTCAGAAGAAAGGGTGAAGCAAATAATCGAAGGAGAAAAGAACAAACAGTAAATACGATGTAAAATAAAATTTAGCTGCCAAGTACGACTATGCGCCTACAACTAAGTAGTCGGACATAAATAAATTGCTTTTTTGACCGAGCAAATTTTTGTGTTTAGACAAGGCATTTTTTGTAGGAATAACGAGTTATTGCTAGAAAAAATAACGCGGTATAAACCGAAAAGATGCCGTCATAAAACGTTAAGTTAATTGTGTCCGATTACTTATATCATCCTTATAGTGATAGCTTAACTACATCTGCTCCAAAACCATAGCATATTCTTCAAATTTTGAATTTCGCACGGCTTTTATCAAATCTTCTTGATTAGAAATCATATCTGATAATCTGGAAGGCGTCACTTTTCTCAAATTGGTTTCAGGATGAACAATTTCTGTTCCTAAATATTCGGAAACGCGCTGCATGCTCTGTTCGTATTGTCTTGGTTGACGCAAATCTTCTTCATAGGTCAAAGAAAGATGGTCAAAATTGCTAACCATCGCCTGTTCAAAGTCTTCTAGGACTTGAAGTTCTCCTAAAAAATGTAGATAAGTCTCCGTGTCAAGCTCGAAGCGTTTGGCTTCCTTTTGTTGGCTGTCTTGCTGATTGTGCCATTGTCTGCGATAGAAGGCATAGATGATGGAAAGTGCTTGTTTGGCTTTGTTGTCTCTGCTTAGATGGATAAGTTGATAATCTTCTTCATGAATCAATTTTTCTAAAAAGACTTGCTTGTTTTTAATACCTGTTTGCACATTCAATAATTGATAGGAAAGCAGTTTAAAACCGTAAATCTCTTTTTTTGATTGCTGCTCAAAACTTTTCACCAAAGAAATAGGAAACGCAACTCTACGTTTCAACAGTTCATCATCACATTGTATTTCAGGACTCGAATTCAGTAAATCTACCAAAAGTGTACTCCCCGAACGCCCAGAAGTAAAAATAACGAACTTTTTTTCGGGTTGGTTCTTATTACCAAAAGCATTGAGTAGCCGATCCCTTAACTCAAAAGGATAGCCCAGCCAAAAAGAAGATAGCTTGTAGCGCATTGTCCCTTTGCGGTAATTTCTTCGGAAACGCTTGGTGTATGTATTATTGTCTTGAACCATTAATTCGAGCTAAAAAATTTTCGGCTGCAAAGATGCGAAAAAGCTGGTAGAAAAAGCCCAGATCTCCGAGCCGCATCTCGCGCATATTGTTGCGGGCGAGGTAGTTTCGG
>JBCDFY010000007.1:0-63214 GCA_039176995.1 Bacteroidota bacterium | reverse complement strand
TTTTCGTATAAAAAGACGTGCAATGAAAGATATACCGTTCGTTTCTCCGCACAGAACTTACTAAACAGCAATTTCCGCCAAACGATGACTATCAAAGGACAACAGTACAATATCTTGAATTATGAGAGAGGTCTATCTTTGGGTTTGAGTTTTGCTTATAAGATATAGAGACCTCCAGTAAGGGTCAATCACTAATCAAGTGTATAAAAGGTGAGTACAGTAGTCGTGCTTACCTTTTTTCATTTTCAAAACGAGTGTATTTGATCGTTTTCAAAAAAAATTACTGATGAAAAGTATTATTTATAGCTTATCAATTTTCTCTTTAATGCTGTTTTCTTGCGACGGAGAACTGCCTAAAATCAGCATAAACACCCATAATTTAGAATTACTTAGCGCAGAAAACAACCTTGGATTCATAGTCGGATTCAATTTTAGCAATCCATCGGCAACACAAGATTCTATTGAGGCAAGAATACAAGAGGCAATCACAGAGGGAATGTCCGTCGGTCGTTTGCAGATTGATTGGACAGATTTAGAACCAGAGGAAGGAATTTACGAAGAAGAAGAATTAGAGGAACAATTGGAGTTCTATTCCTCTAGAGAGATGGAGGTTTTACTGACGATTTCGGTCTATGATAGTGAAGATAAAGTTGTGCCAAGTTATCTGGAAGATGCTGATACAGAATTACTTATACAGCGATTTCAAGAACTATTAGATTGGGTGATTCCAATGCTTGTCGAACACAATGGTTACGCGATTGCAGTTAGTAATGAACCTGATAATTCTTTCGCAGAAGAAAGCGATTTAGCTCAAGAAGTAATTGATTTCTTTGTGCCTGTGAAAGATCACATTCATCAATTGGAAGAGAAAATGGCAGTCACCGTAACGATGAATATCGAGAATCTGAAAGCTAGTAAAAGAGACATGGAAAAATTGATGCAACACTTAGATGTCGCTTGCTTCAATATTTATGGTGCAAATTTCTTTGATAGTGCATACACGGAGACGGAGGTGAATGATTTGATAGATGAAGTGCTTGATTTTTCGGGAGAGCGACAATTGATTGTTCAAGAATTAGGAATGCATAACGTAGATAGATTCAATAGTTCAGAAGAAGTGCAACGCGCCTTTTTTGAGTACTTTTTAACTAGGATGGAGCAAGAAGAGCGTATTCGTGCAGCTTATGTTTTTCAGTTGGTGGATTGGTCTCCCGAAACAGTAGCATTTTTCAATCAAGTTTTTGAAGAGGAAGTGCCGCAGGAATTCATTGATAATTATGGTGATTTATTGCAACATATCGGGCTGATTAATTATGAAGATGGAACGCGCAAAAAAGCGTGGGATGAATTTTTGAAATGGGTGAGAAGGTTTGAACAATAGCGTTTTCATTAGGTTATAGTCCTTATCAAAAACTAGAAAATGAGTACTACGATTCAAGATTTGAGAGAGAATTACTTGAAAGCAACTTTGGAGATCGAAGAAACCGCCGCAAATCCCTTTGACCAATTCCAAGCATGGCTCGACTTTGCCATTGAAAGCAAAATAAAAGAGCCGAACGCGATGACTTTGGCTACCATTACGAAAACAGGACGACCTGCTGCTCGTATCGTTTTGTTGAAAGGTATTCGCGAGGACGGCTTCGTTTTTTATACTAATTTCAATAGTAGAAAAGGAGAAGAATTGTTGGAGAATCCTTATGCAGCTTTGGTATTCAATTGGTTGGATCTGGAGAAGCAAATTCGCATAGAAGGAAAAGTAAAAAGATTGACGCACGAAGAATCTGAATCCTATTTTCAGAGTCGTCCAAAAGGCAGCCAAATAGGAGCTTGGGCTTCGCCGCAAAGTAGTGTTATCCAAGATCGAAGCATCCTAGAAGATAATGTCACCAATTTGACTACTCAGTATAAAAATGATGATACTTTGCCTTGTCCTCCACATTGGGGCGGTTTTGTAGTGCAGCCTGATTTGTTTGAGTTTTGGCAAGGACGTTCTAGCCGTTTACATGATCGAATTCAGTATCGTTGGGAAGAAGAGGAATGGATTCGGGAGCGATTGGCGCCGTAGGATAGATGGTGGTAGTGTTAGATGGTTTTCGTATTGCAACCATAAAACCATCTAACACTATAACCCTAAAAATTTACCTCACATTCCAGACACTCACACGCGTCTCAAATCTTCGCTTATCAAAATCCCAAAGCCGGCTGTTCACTTTGCTTTCTAGCTTTCTTTCTAGCTCTTCTTCCATTAAATCAGGAAAGAAATTAATGCCTGTTAGTTCTTCCACTTCATCTATCGAAACGGCGTATTCGTATAAAGGCTTTTCGCTTGTTTCATTAGGAATAATGAAGCCAATGCCTTTCAACTCGGGTTCAGAAATATCCAAAATAACTTTGTAAAAAGACTTCGGTACACTCACTTTATTCTTCCCAATTCGATCCTTTCGCCGCTCTGTCAAAACTGGACCAGTCACGACATAAACTTTTCGATATTTTCGTGCCCAATCTCTCACGTTCTCTTCCAGTTCTCGCCAAATACCTCCATTAAAATGTCGCTCTTGCGGAGAAATATTACTCATAAAAAAAGTCTCATTCATTGCCTCAAAAGAGAACTTCCGATCACCTACTGGCAGCAAATGTCCACGATCATAACCCGAACCTCGATAGTCATAAGTCGTTGCGGATTTGCTCTTCACCTTTGGGTCAGGGCGATAGTTGTCCTCTCTTCGGATTTTGTTGCGGTTCAATTGATCGCGTGTCAATTCATAAGCTACCCATTCCGCTAATTCATGCTCTTCGTTATAAGAAAGCGCGTAAAATTGATGACGAATGATGTTCGCATTTTTGGAAGCAGGCAAAAAGTATAATTCCTCTTCTTCGTAGTCTTGCACTTCTGTATCTGGATAATTGAAGACCTCTTCATCCAAATCCAAAAAACGATTGAAGAAACTGGGAAACATTCTTATTCCAAGGTAAAGAAATGCTATAATTCCAATTAAAAGTAATGGACGAATTCGACCAATTCCTCCACTGCCTTGTCGTGCATGATTCATTCTGAATTTTGCCATAACTGTTTATGCTTGATGGGAACACGAATTTACTAGACGGAACAGATTTTCACAGATTTTTTTGAACCACAAAGGGAACAAAGAACACAAAAGATTGAATACTCTGATAGTGAGTTACTTATAAAAAATCCATCCCTTATCCGTTACATCTGCCTAATCCGCGTTCCCATCTTATTTACTCTTTCCCCGCTTCCCACTCATTATTCTCCAACTCTACATCCAACATTCCACGATTAGGATCAATTTCAGCAACTTTCACTGCTTTGCCAACCTCCAATATATACTCATTATGTGTCCAAGGCCAATCTTCTGCCACTTTGTAGGTTGCGTTATCAATTTTCATCGCAGGTTTTTCGCCGCGCATAATCCGCAATGGAATATTGATAAATTCTTGCGTATCATCTTCGTAAGTTACTAGAACATCCACAGGCATTGGAAAGACGCCAACTTTAGATAGTTTCAGGTATTTCTTACCGTCCATTTCTTCATATCCATCTACTGCATAATCAATAGTGTGTGTAGTATTGACCATATATTCTTTGTACCAATCCAACTCCAAACCAGATTCTTTCTCCATAATTCGGATAAAGTCGTTTGGATTTGGATGTTTGAATTTCCATGTATCATAATAGCGACGAATACCACTTTTAAACGCATCTTCTCCAACGACGTACTTCAATTGCGCTATAAAAATACTGCCTTTGGTATAAGAAGCCGCTCCATAAGCACGATTGGATACAAAGTGATCTGCATGTGTGGAAAGTGGTTCTTCGTATCCATTTTTGGCAAAAAAACCAAAACCTAAAAAATCTCTTGCGTGAGGGTTAGCAACGGGTTTGCCTTGCAACAAACCTGTCTTACGAAGATGGTTACTAATCTCTGCGCTCGCATAAGAGGTGAAACCTTCATCCATCCAAGCGTACAAACTTTCATTTGTTCCTATCACCATTTGATACCAGGAATGTAATAGTTCGTGTACAGAAACGCCAACTAAACTAGGCATTGGACGCTCCCCTGTAATCAAAGTCGCCATTGGATATTCCATACCACCATCTCCTCCTTGTATAAAAGAATAGACCTTATACGGATATTTACCATAATTCTTATTGGCATATTGAAAAACTTCGTCCATTACAGTAGGTAGTCTTTCCCAATTTTCTTTGGTCTTTTTATTTTCTTGATAAAAGAAACGCATTAAGATACCTTCCTTACTTTTCAAAGTGGTGTGCTTATAATCAGGATCAGCAGCCCAAACAAAGTCATGAACATTAGGTGCATTGAAATGATAAGTGATCTTCCCTTTTTTTGCTTTTTGCTTACCACTTTCATTGTAGCCATGTCCCACTTCTTCTGGATTTTGAATATAGCCAGAAGCTGCTACTACATAGTCTTCATCTATTGTAATTTTGACATCAAAATCTCCCCAAACGCCATGAAACTCTCTTCCAACATAAGGATTGGCGTGCCAGCCTTGATAGTCGTATTCGCTCAATTTAGGATACCACTGGGACATAGAATAGTCGATACCTTCTTTATTCATTCTGCCCGAACGACGAATCTGGAGAGGCACCTGTGCTAAGTGTTCCATCACCAAAACTGTCTTACTATTTGGCATGATGGGTTCCGCTAATTCAACCTCTAAGATCGTTCCCACGACCTCGTATTTGGTCTCCTTTCCATCTTGCTTCAAGGATATGACTTTTTGAAATCCTATCTCATTCGGCGCTAGTTTGGAGATACGTGAGCCAACTCGTGGATCAGAATCCACACTACCTTGACGAACATCCATCATGCTTCCAGGTTGGAAGGCATTAAAGTACAAATGATAAAAAACTCGATCTAATGTATCAGGCGAATTATTGTAATAAGTCAGGGTTTGTTTGCCTTTGTATTGATGTTTTTTCACATCGAAGTCGATTTCCATTTCATATTCTGCACGCTGCTGCCAACGATCAGGCTGTGCACTCAATGTAATAGCCGCCAACATAAAAATTAAGGAAAATGCTTGTCTTATTGTCATTGTATATTTGTATTTCTAAAACTTCTAAACAATCGGAAGTTTGTATTTATAAATCGGTTGCTTTTATTTGAAAATTGTTCTATGTACTGTTCTAGTTTTTTGGCAACGCCACAGTTAAAGATCAAACCAGTCCCGTCTCACAAAGAGTAGCAGTCTCTACTCAATAATTGCTACATTTTCATCTCGCGCTTCATCGTTTCCCCAATCTTCACGTTCCACCTCACCATAAGTCTTTGTCCAATCTGTCCAACCATATTTTCTAGCGGTAACAAATAAAAACAAGATGCTAAAAACTAGCGTCATGATCGTTCCCAGCAAAGGATTAATTTCTTGTACTTTGAAGAGTGCAGGCGTTGAAAGCACCGAACCTTCAAAAGTAACAAATAAAGCACCAAAAATATTATTTGCCGCATGAACACCCAATGCTAATTCTAGCCCATCGTCCATTAAAGTCATAATCGCCAAAGCCACACCAATTCCAATATAACCAGGCATAGTGACCCAAAATCCGTATTTTGCCACTTCTGGATTGGAGCCGTGCAATAAGCCAAATGCCAAGGAGGTGATTAATAAAGGAATCCAGCGATGCTTGGAAATCAAACTAATTCCCTGCATCAGATAGCCGCGCATGACCAATTCTTCCGCGGAAGTTTGGATAGGTAAAATGAGTAATGCAATTGCTAATAAAGGTAGAAATGATTTCAGTTCAAATTGCCAGATGTAGTTTTCAGGGTCAAGGAGGTAGGAAATAATTTCTGCACCCGCCAGCAAGACTGTCCATACTCCGAAAGCAAACCAAATACGGCTCCAATCGAGCTTTGGACGTGCCGTAGTAATGTCCAGGAATTTCTTTTTGTGTGCGGCACGTACCATTAACCATAAAACTAGAAAGATTGCTACAAATTGAAGTAGCATTAAGAAAAGAAAAGTATTAGCACTCATGCCTATTTGAGCATAATCACCACTTTCTAGCACTTCTTGCAAATCCATTGTCCCCATACCGTCTTGCACCCCATTAGCAAGTACAAATATACCCAATGGTATTCCTCCAAGGACAGCTGCTAAAGGAAGAGCAATTATTATCACTACTAGGTATCGCCAGACCTCATTCTGCCCCGCATAGGCTTTTTTTAAAAACATTGCTATTTTCGTTGTAAAGTGTACTGAATTGGATTTCGTTGCGTTTTGATGAAGTAGTACAAGTGGGCAAGATAGTTATTTTTAAGGAGTGGAAAGGGTAGGGCGTAAAGTCTATGTGTATAACAACTACACAAGCATTAAACGATACTTGCTAAGAGTGATCTGTTTTGGAATTGGATGGGCATCGAGTCCATCCAATTCCATCGAGATTTACTAAGGATAAAAAATCGGCAATAAGCCGATTTTTTATCCTTAGTAGACCTTGATCAACTCATGGCGGTTCGACCACGTCTGCCTTAGGCTGATGCCGCTATGAATTGAAGAAAGGAACGATCAGGATTTTATTATCTCTGGTTTGCTATAAAAGTTCATTTTTCACGTATACCAGAGAAGCCTTCCCTTTCTAAAACAAATTTACAGATGAAAAAATCAATCCATTTTTTGCTAGTCATTTTACTTGGGTCATGTAATGGCAGCTTTTGTCCAGATGACCGAAAAGTAGGTGATTTGAGTTTGACTGCGAACACCAAATCTTTCAATCCATACGACAGTGAGAGTCGTCTGGTGTTTGAAAATGAAGCAGGAGATAGCTTAGTTTTTCAGTCAACCAACGGATTAGAGGAAAGCATGGATCGTCTGTGTATCAATAAGTTATGTACTGAGCCCAAAATCAAAGGGAACAGTACTTGTGAGTATTATGATTCGGAAGCCAATCGCTTAGTTTTCTTTTCCGAAGCGCAAAATGCAACGATTGACTTTTTGCTCTTTAGCGATGTGGTAGCAGAAGATCAAGCTCAATTTTTTCAAGCGATGCGCATTGGTTTTTCAGGATTGAATGCTTCTGCTCTTGCAGGAATTGTAAGTGATAGCATAGATGCTTCCAATATCAGTCGAGAAAATATTAGTATCCGCAACTACTTTTCTTTCATTGGAACAGTTGAACTGAATGATAGAACTTTTGAAGAAGTTTATGCCTTTGAAGAATTCAATACCACAATTTATTACAACAAAAGGAAAGGCTTCCTTGGATTCGATACGAATGAAATGACATGGACTTTAAAAGAGTAATTTACAGAACTAACCAACTCAAACAACGTTCAAACTAGCTCGAACTATTTCAAACAATATTTAAACACAAATCATTGAAATTTCTTCTACCACTCCTTCTACTTTTTTCTTGCTATTCTTCTACCGAGGCGCAAGTCGTCCATCAAGTTGCTAAGGACTATGAGCAATACAAAGAAGCAAGGATTACGCATAAGCGATTCACACATTCGGACATTGTTCCTTTGATTCAAAAAAGAGAAAACGATACGCGCTATCGAGTCATTAAGGCAGGAAAATCAGTAGAAGGGCGAGATATTTATTTAATGCGAATTGGGAGTGGGAAGACAAAGGTTTTGCTTTGGTCGCAAATGCACGGCGATGAACCTACCGCGACCATGGCAATTTTTGATCTGCTCAACTTCTTTGAACAAAACGATCAGTTCAATGCTCTACGTGAATCCATTTTGAGCAACTTGACACTTTACTTTATTCCGATGTTAAATCCCGACGGAGCAGAACGCTTTCGTCGTCAAAATGCATTGGGCGTAGATTTGAATCGCGATGCACTGCGTCTACAAAACCCAGAAGCACGCATCTTGAAACGTGCCCAACAAGAACTGAAACCGCACTGGGGTTTCAACCTGCACGACCAAAGTCGCTATTACGCTGTTGGGAAGACTAATAAACCTGCAAGCATTTCCTTTCTTGCGCCTGCCTTCAATTATCAAAAAGATGTAGATGGCAAACGTGCCGATGCGATGAAATTGATCGTAGAAATGAATCAGATTTTGCAAGAATACATTCCTGGTCAGGTCGCGAAATATTCGGATGCTTTTGAGCCGCGTGCTTTCGGCGATAACATTCAGAAATGGGGAACGCGAACGATTTTGATTGAAACAGGTGCACAATACAACGATCCAGAGAAACAGTATCTGCGCAAAATGAATTTCCTGACTTTACTAGGTGCATTTGAATCCATTTCTAAGGAGAATTATGAGCAGAATGCGCTACGCGATTATGAAGACATTCCATTCAACAGTCGCTCGCTTTATGACCTAATTTTGCGTGGAGCAACCGTCGAGCATCGAGGCAGAAAATATACAATGGATTTAGCATTTAATCGCGAAGAAAAAATGGGCGAAGAAGATCCTTATTATGAAGGTCAATTGGTCTATATTGGTGATCTGTCTACTTCATACGGTTATGAAGAATTTAATGCAGAAAGCTATCAAGTACGTTTAGGTCGAGAACATCCACTGATTTTTGAGACGGTTTTGGATGCCGCACAAAATTCCTTTCAAGAATATTATAAAGATGGTTATACTATTCTGAAAGTGACGAAGTTACCACCGCCTGAACACCTGACAGCTTATCCAATCCAATTCGTCCTTTCTGATGAAAATATAAATCCACAAATCGCGCTTTGGACGAACCCAAGTTTCTTTTTGGAGCGAAATGGGAGAAAAGAGTATTTGGTAGTGAATGGAAAGCTAAGTAAACTCAAATAGTACTAGTACTTGAGCCGAAGTAGCTATAATATGCTCTTTTTTGTTACACGTTTTTTTATGAGCTTAATCTTTCTATTCTTTCAAAAAATTGAGTTCTAAATGTTCTTCCAAGAGGAATCCTTTGTTTGGCAATTGTAATAAACTCTTTTTGTAGAATATCAATATGAGCGATGGCAATAAGGTAAGATCGGTGAACTCTGATGAATTGGTCGGAAGGCAGTATAGTCTCTAAATTGGAGAGGCTATCTAGACTCAATATTTTCTGATCTTTTAATGCATACTTGACGTAGTTATCGGCTGCCTCTATGTACAAGATGTTTGATAGTTTGACTTTGAAGTTCTTCACACCGCTCTTCACGAAAAACAAATCAGTCGATTGGTTTTTCCATATCAACTCTTTATCTACAAATAGGTCGTATTCTTTTCTTTTGCGCTTGCTGGCTTTCTGTACGGCTTTCAAGAAACGATCAAATTCGATAGGCTTCAATAGATAATCAACTGCTTCTAAATTGTAGCTTTCTATAGCGTATTGAGCGTAAGCAGTTGTAAAAATGACCATTGGCGGATTAGGCAAGGCTTTTAATAGTTGAATACCACTCAAGTCAGGCATATTGATGTCCAAAAACAGCAAATCTATATCGTTTTGCTGCAAATATTCCCATGCTTTTAATGCATCTCGAAATGTCTCCTCCAATTTTAAGTTGGGAACTTTTTCTACATAAGATTGCAAGATATTGAGCGCCAAAGGCTCATCTTCTATTATGATACAGTTCATATTTTAATACTTAATTGGACACCAAAGGTTTCCTGCCCATCGTCAACTTTCAAATTGTGTCTTTCTGGATAAATCAACCGTAAACGTTCTTTTACATTCCGCAAGCCAATACTCTGACGACCGTTTGGTTGTGTTTTGCTGTGATTACTATTTTGAACTTGAAAAAATAGAGTTTCATTTCTAACTCTTATCTCAATGTAGATAAAAGATTTAGCACGTAGACTGATACCATGTTTAAAAGCATTTTCAACAAAGGAAATTAGCAGTAGCGGTGCAAGCATTTTTCCGCTCACATTCCCACTTTTTTTTAACTGAATATTAATCTCATCTTCTTCGGAAAAACGCATTTTTTGCAGATCAATGTAGTTGTTCAAATAATCAATCTCCGTCGTTAATTTTACCAAAGCTGCCTCCGATTCTTCCAGCATGTAGCGCATCATCTTCGCCAATTTAGCAATACCAGAAGCAGTTTGAAAGTCTTGACTTTGTTGTGCACTTGAGAACAAATTATTCAAAGTGTTAAACAGGAAATGTGGATTGATTTGCGCTCTCAAAAACGAGAGTTCTGCCGCCAGTTTCTCTTCTTTTAATTTCTGCTTTTGTCGCTCATTTCTAAACCAATCATGACTGAAACGATAGGCAAAAGAAAGCAGAAGAACGAGAAAAATATGAATCAATAAATTTTCTTCCCACAACTCTTTAAACGTATTTACATAGGTAATTGGGTAGTGTTGAACGAAAATAAAATCTGCATAACTTTCTAATAATGAAATACTTAAAAGAAGACTGGTTGTTCCTAGCAAGTACCAATGCCACTGCTCTCGATTGAGCAGTTTTGGCAGGAAATAATCAGCGTGTGTGTAAAATAAGGAGGCATTGAAAAACATACCGTAAAGTGACGCCAACCAATATCCTTGTGTGCCAGCAGTAAATACACCAATTGTTCCACTACTTAAATTGAGTAATACATAGCCTAGCAGCCAAATTGCAATATGTAAGAATCGCCGAAACATCTTGCAAAATAACATTTTTTGGTAGGTTGAAGCAGCAAAATTTGGTGGACGACGGATTTTTAAGTACGAACGACAAATGCTTGTAAACTAGATGTTCACGTAGCAATGGAGGTCGTTTGCGTAATTGTTTTTTTGAGTTGAGGTAAGTGCTGTTGATTTGTAAATGAAATAAAGATTATGAAAAATGAAGTTATCCACTGCTATTCTTTTCCTAATATTCACTTATTGCCTTTTTGGACAGAGAAATCAAGCCATCACTCACCTGATGGATACTTATGCACAGCATAACCGACTGTCAGGAGTCGCTTTAGTACAACAAGACAATGCGATCATTTTTGCGGAGGCTTATGGCTGCGCTAACTATGAAAATTCGACCTTAAATGAAGTGCCTACCATCTTCAATATTGGTTCTATTTCTAAGCAGTTTACCGCTGCTGCCATTTTGCATTTGGTACAGGAAGGTAAGATTGATTTGAGTTTATCTATCAATAGCTATCTGGGAAAATATTCAGCTAAGCATTGGAAAAAGATTAGCGTTCATCATTTGCTTTCTCATACTTCTGGAATTCCAAGTTTGCTACAGTCTGGACAAGGACTAGATGATGTATTTCCAGAAGAACGAGCGGTTTCTTTAGCAGAATTAATCGGCTATTTTAGAGATTTAAAGCTAATCAGTAAATCTGGTAAAAAATACAATTACAACAATTCAGGCTATGTACTTTTAGCAGCTATCATAGAGGAAATTAGCGGTCAATCTTACGGTGATTTTATGAAAGGATTATTTGAGCAATATGGTTTGGAATCGACTTCACATGGCATCAACGAGAATCAAGATTTAGCTTTTCCTTACTATGGCTACACTGAATCACAGCGAAAATTAGCCCCCAAATACCATCCTTCTTGGTTCATTGGTGCGGGTAGCATTTACTCAAGCATCACGGATTTAGCGAAATGGAATCAAACCATTCATTCCGATACTTTTTTGAATGCAGATTTGCGAAAACGCTATTTTCAAAAGCACGAGGAAAGCGATAATGGAAGATATTATGCTTATGGTTGGGAAATTATGGAACGCGAGGATAAAACGTGTATCCACCATGATGGTACGACCTTTGGTTACACTTGCGATTTGCTCTATGAACCCACAACGAAAATTTTGAGCATTATTTTGACGAACCAAACTCATGAATCGCTCTATGAGCTAGGTAAAAGTGAGGCTTTTGTACGCGCTACCAATTTGGAATTGATGCAAATTATGCAAGGTAAGAATGTTGAGACACTTCCAGTATTGAGCAATCACCCTCCAAATATTCAAGAAGGTGTATATACTTTCACTGGAAACTATCAACTTGAAATATGAAAAGAAAACGGTGCTTGGAAAGTCCATTCCAGTACCGTTTCGCCTCTAGAGTATGCTTATGAAAAACCAATTGAACTTAGCTCACCGCTTCGAGAAAGTGCGGCACGAGCAGTGGCAGGTTTGACCCAAAAGAAATTCTCCAAATTTGCGAAGGAATGCGATGGAACAATGAAAACTTTGAGCTGGCTTGGTATTATTCGATTGGGACTGAATAGCATTATGAAAGGAATGGGAGAGTGGCAAAGAAGTACCATTTATCACGAAGAAAACGGGACCGTTTACTTCCGATTGTTCTGCGAAAATGGAGCAGTAGATTTCTTTTTAGCTTATAATGAAGCCAATAAAATTCAGGGTATTTTTGATATTCAACACATTTTTAAGAGTAACCAACGACTGCCACAAACGCTTACCACTGCTACTACTGGTCAAGGTTTATATCTCAATGGATTCATATATGGAGAAGAAGATGCAGAGCTAGTTTTTGAGGATAAAAAAGTGTTATTCAAGCAATTTGGAAGAGTTGTGGATAAAGGAATATTACGCCTTGATAGATTCAAATAGAGACTGTTTAATAAATAATCTGTGTAAATCGAATTTCAGTGAATCACTAATCTATTAATAATCAAAACTCTGCGTTCTCTGTCTGCCACACTTTTCTGAATGCTCTCTTCTAATAAGTACGTTGCCCTAAATAGCGGAATTAAAACTTGGCAAGTTTAACTCATGATAATTTCACTAAAAGTCTGATAGTGAGGTTCTTAAGAAAAAGAAACTTACCAAGTTTATTATCTTCTTTTTTAGGGTCTATTACTTACTGATAATGAGATTTTTTATTCTCCATATTCAATAGTTCGTCCTTCTTTTTGTACGACTCATGCTTCTTTTGTTTTTCTATTGCCCTTTTTACATGATTATTGTGGCAATAAAATCATTAAAACAATGAACACAATTTTAAAATGTATCCCTATTTTATTCCTATTGATTTTTCTGAATCATAAGTTGCTTGGGCAAAAGGAGAATCTTCGGAGTAATTACGTAGGACTAATGCCTTCGATCTTAGTCGAACCTTATGATACCATCAATGCAATTGAAGTGAATGTATTACCTTTTGTATATGAATTTAGGATAGGTGAAAAGAATGATATTGGCATTCAACTTCGTCCTATTCTAAACTACCGATTCTTCGAAGAGCAATCGGGTTTTAGTCAAGTTGGTGGTTCGATAGTAGCGAATAAGTATTTTTTAAAGCTATTGGATGACGACTTTTGGCTAAAGCCTCAAATGGGAGTCTATTATACTTATGCTTACAACCAATTGGATAAGATTCAAGCGATGACTTTGGGCATTGAGCCTGGTGCTTACATGATTATCTCCAATCAATTTTCATTATCGGTTAACTTGCAACCTGGCATTAATTACTATCCCGACCAATTTTCCAAAGATTTTGTGACTTCTGAAAGTGGATTTAAACCCCATTTTGGAGTTATTTTTCATGCAGGGTATAATTTTTAGTGCTTCAAGGTATTTGTTATTTCACCTTCAAAGGATGATAACGCTTCACCGCATTCGCTCGCACTTCATCCCAATCCAAAGTCATCGGCTTCAATTTTTGCTGAACAAACAACTCCATTTGATCAGTAAAATGTGGACTCTCTTCTTTCGCCGATGCACCGTAAACATTAGACGATTCTATTTTTACGCCATTTTCTCCAAAGCGAGCTAAAAGAATATAGCAATCACCAGCGACCGCCTTGAATTGACCATTTTTTTGACGCTGTGAGTAAATCGCTGCTAAAACATCTGGTCCGCCAGCAATCGGTAAATTCACTTCTCCGCGGATGTGTCGCTGCACTTCGCCTAATGGAACATTAATTTTTCCATAATCTTTGAGCATTTGTTTTTTGGCTGCGCGAATCGCCTGTACCACATCTGCCTCTTGGATTGTTCCACCTCGTTTTTTTCGATTTTGCTCGGTCAATTGTTCATTTAAAGCATAGACCGTAATCATAACCATTGCCATATGAGTATTCTCTAAGTCCGTTTCTCGATTCCAAGTATTGAGTAGTTGAATCGCATCGGCAATATCAGGATGAGCAGTTGGTTCGAGTTGTAAGAGCAACTCCAAATTAGTCATTTCTACGGTTTGCAAAGTTTGCGGATAGGTTTGATCGAATTTAATCGCTTTGAAATCTTCCCAAGAGAGTTTTTCGTATTGATTGATGAGTTCTAGAAAGCGTTTACTGCGATTATTTTCGATGCCTGTTTCTTGATAACCCATGGTTTTATTGAGCATCGTTTCTTGAGGATTCTCTTCTTTCGCTGTAGAAGAAAAGGGTGTATTATTGGTATTGAAAACATAGCCTGATTTGGGATTCAAAATTTGTGGGAGACTATCCAAGGGAATAAAATCATTTTTCCAGAGTGTCTTTGAAGTATCGCCAGGAAGGACTTCTCTCCAATTATAATCTTCATCTCGAGCGGGAAGTTTCCCGTTACTTATGTAATAAATATTATCGTCTTTATCGGCATAAGCGATATTGGTACAGACCAAACCTTGCTGCGATAAAGCAGTTTTAAATTCCTGAAAATTAGTGGCTTTATTCATTGCATACCATTGTTCCACTGCGCCAATTTCTAAACCCGAAACAAATCGTAGAGCATAAAATTTACCTTTCTTGGTCTTAAAAGTTGATCCATATTTGCTTTCATAAATAGTACGGCTGATCGGAATCTTCAGAAAGCCAACTTTCATTTTAGCGGTATATTTCCGCTCTTTCAATTCCAACCACTCTCCATCAAATTGATAGAAATTTTTCTTGCTTGGGTGCATTGTCAATTCATAGATATCCGAAAAGTCTGCATGATTGACGGTATGTGCCCAACCTAAATGCTCATTCACTCCATGAAAAATCGTGATGCCACCAGCGAAAGTGCCACCCAACATATTCCAACCTTCATCACTCCCCAAATGCGCTTCGTACCAAGAGTACCAACCTTCCATTGGTTGATGCGAATTGACCGCGAGAAAGGTTTCTTCGCTAGTTGTTTTTCGCTTACTAATGGCAATAGCATTCGATCCTTTTGGAATGTCTGCGTTTTCCATGCCTACTTTTCCACTCAAAATATCCAATAAATCGCCCGTTGTTCCAGTTAGTTGTGTCACGCCCAACATATAACCAACTATCAAGTCAATTGGGCTCACTTCAAATTTCCCTTTCGACAAAATCTCTTCGGGATGCATCGCCGCATAGTTGCTTACTCCATCTGCGTAGGCTTCGATCATTCTTTTCACTTTGGGGCTAATCTGCGTCTCATAATTGGCTTCTGCCACTTCCCGGAAACCTAAAAACTTCACCGCAAAATCTATCACTATCCCATCTTTTCCTCGCAACTCTCCGTATCTTCCTTGTACTGCCAACATCTGCTCTTGCACCGTTTTGAAGTCGTCTTCGCATTGCGCCCAAGCCAAGCCATAGCAAACTTCTTCATCGGTTGGGGCATAAATATGCGGTACGCCCCATTCATCGCGGATGATTTCGATTTGGGTGAGCTCTTGAGAAAGGAGAAAAATTGGAAACAAAAGAAAAAGGAAAGTTTTCATATCTATTTCAATATAAATTTGGTGTAATTTCAAATTTAAGGTCTGGAAATGAAATTACCTAATATCTCATGGAACGTTACTTACCAATAAAACCTTATTTTTGCATACAAACTCTTGACGGCTTTGCAACTTTGCGTGAGTTTTTCTGACATTTTACACCTCTGCCGTCTTTATTAATAGCACGTCATATGAACAAACCGATTATCGAATGGTCCCAAGCAGAAATAGTGCTTGCTGTGGAGGAAGCGCGTGAAGGGGTGTTGACGCAGTTGAATCATTTTTTCTCGAATTTGTATCAAAAGGGCATTCCTGTTCTAATGAGTTTGACTAAATCGGAGGAAGAAGCACGTTCTTATCTGAGTGATGCGATTCTGCGGTTTAAGCAAAAGTTCATTGAGATGGAGAAGAGGCTACCCGAAAAAAATATCGAAGGTTACATCTTTACAATGGCAAAATTTGCGTTCTATGATGCTCAAAATCAACAAAATACAACGAGCATAGAATTAGTAGGTCAAGTGCCCGATGAAAAAGCGGAAGAGAGTGAAAGTCCATCGCACTATCATGCAGCAGATGAATTGCAATTGTTACAGCAACGCGCCATGATGGAAGGTATCCAAAAGTTGACAGGACATTGCCAGCAATTGTTCGAGACGATTTTGGATACGGGCGAGGAAAAATCAAGTAAACTCTATCCGACTTTGGGATGGAAGGATGCGCGCCAAGTGACCACCAGAAGGCACGATTGCACGAAACAACTAAAAATAAAAGCAGCAGTAATTTTGGAAACATTGCTTCACCAGAAAAATCAGGAAATATGAGTTCCACAACATCTACAGAAAAAGATTATCAACTTATCCAACGCTTCTTCGAGTTTGAATTGAATGAAGAAGAACGCACTGCTGTAGAAGAACGCATGGCGACAGACAAAGACTTCTTGCAACGAATGCAAATCTATCGGCAGATGGAAATGCAAGTAGATTCAATGGGGAAAAGTGAACAGATTGTAGCGAAAGAAGTCGTGATGCAGCCTAAAATTGCTAAAAAATCTCGTTGGACAACGCTACAAGCTGCCGCTGCAATGTTAGCGATTGCAATTGGCTTACTCTTTGTCTTTCAATTATTTAATACAAAACAACCCGATGTTCTAGCACAGCAATATTGGGACAGTAGTGAAAAAGTGCTGTTCAGTAATTTGCGAGATGCACAGGTCAATCAAGAGGTAGATCAGCATCAGTTGGCGTTGATAGATGCTTCCGTATCTTTTGAGGCAGAGCGGTATGCCGTTGCCTTCGAACGACTAGGCGCCGTTCTTCCTGACAATGTGAATTATCTGAAAGCCTTGCTCTTAAAAGGACAAATTCTTTTTGAGCAGGCACGCTATGAAGAAGCAATTGTCCATTTTCAACTTATCATTGAAGCGCAACAGTATGATGTAAAAGATGCAGCTTATTGGTTTCAGGCGTTGTCTTACTTGAAATTAAGTAAAACAGAAGAATCAAAAAAGAATCTAAATTATATCATTGAACAAAAATATCCAATGACTGAAAGAGCGAAAGAATTATTGGAAAAATTGTAATCTTATTTCCCAAAACCAATCGAGCTTTTTGTTTTAGCCATTTCTTTTTTCATCACTGCCATGCGAATTGCTGTTACGCCTGCTTCCACACCCTTGTTACCGTACTTCCCGCCTGCACGATCTTGGGCTTGTTCCATATTGTTAGGTGTTAGTACACCATAAATACAGGGAATATTGCTTACCATTCCAATTGTAGTCAAGCCAGAAGCTACAGCGTTATTGATGTAATCATTATGTTTCGTCTCACCTTGAATAACGCAGCCAATGCAAACAACTGCATCTACTTTGTGCTTCATCATGCAGAGCTTCGCTCCTGTTGGAAGCTCGAACGCGCCAGGTACTTGTATCGTGAAGATATGCTCGGCTTTTGCGCCGTGCTTTTCTAAAGTTTCTACACAGCCTTCATATAAAGCGTGCGTAATTTCTTGATTCCATTCAGAAACTACTATGCCAAACTTCAACTCTTCTGCAGGAGGGATAGTGGAATCATCGTATTGGGATAGATTTTTAAGTGTGCTTGCCATAGTATTAAAATGTGATGAGATTAGAGAATAAGTAAGTGAAATCAAAAAAAGGCAAAACAAGTTCATTGTTTTGCCTTTTTCTAGTGCCATAACCTTCGATAGTTATTTCACTCGCTCTACGTATTTATCAATGTCTTGTCCAATAGAAGAGGTTGAATATTTTTCTTTGATTTCAGCATAGGCTTTTCTCGCCGCATCCATATTTCCTTGCTTCTCGTTCAGCATCCCAATTTTCTTCAAATAGTAAGGCGTTAAAATATCATTATCTTCTGCATTAGCTGCTTTCTTATACAGGCTTAATGCTTTGTCCAAATCTCCTTGCTCAGAATACGCGTCTCCCAAAGCTCCGAAAGTCGTAATTGGCGTTACTTGACCGTCGGGTTTGTAGTCCTCTAAATAGGAAATTGCCGCATCAAATTTGCCCAATTGCAAATAGGAAACGCCCGCGTAATAATGCGCTAGATTCGCTGCGGGAGTACCTCCATAGTTTTCAATGATTCCAATGAAACCCTCGTAACCCCCACCAGGATTAGTCAATGCTAGTGCAAACGAATCGCGATCAAACTGAAATTGTGCTTGATACATTTGCTCTACTGCTTCCTGTTGCTTAGGAATCTGATAAAAATTCTTGTATGCTAACCAGCCGCCTACAACTAATAGGACAACTGCTAGTGAACCAATGATTACATTCTGATTTTGATCTATGAAACTCTGCGCCTGATCCCTTGCTTCTACAATATCTACTAATGTTTCTTCCTGCTGTTTGCGTCCTCTCTGATTACGCTTTCTCCTTGCCATAACTTCTACTTAAATTAAGTTTTTATAAAAGTGCGCGCAAAGATATTTAGTTTTTTGAACTTCTTACTGTTTATGTCAGAAAAATACATTCCCTACTGAAAATCAAGTCTTGAACGTTGAATGCTCAATACTGCAAATTCAATACTTAGCATCAATTTTCAAAGTGATAAATTTCTGTCAAAAAAATTTAACCTACTTTGGTTTTGCTGCGTTATAAAAATCATCAAAAGCATACAACAAGCAAGCAAATATTACGTCCTTCCGAGTCGAAACATCCAATTTGAAAAGCAAGACCATTATCAGGAATAACGATCACGAAACTATCCATTCGCGCACCTTTTAATATCTCGCTTCTTCGATATACGAATTATCATTTTTCTATCTATAAAAATCCATGAACATGAAACGCACGCGTATTATCCTGTATCTCGTTATTCTTTTTTTATTGAATCATTTGTTGGTAGAAGCGCAAAAAGCTCCAATAAAATGGGGAAAGATTGACGAATCAGAACTTCAAATGACCAGCTACGAACTAGACACACAAGCCAATGCTCTCGTGCTGTGTGATTATGCAACCTACTCTTTTGATTTCGGTACGGATGAAGAGCTGTACCGAGTAGATCGCCATCGAAGAATTAAGGTACTAACTAGAGCAGGTTTCAATGAGGGAAATGTAGTTATCCCTTACTATAAGCATACTGGTATGACTATCAGTGTAAAAGCGCAAGTCATTCAGCCTGATGGTACAAAAATAGAAATCAAGAAAAAGGAAATGTTTGATGAGCAGGTTTACGAAAGCCGTTACAATAAACGTATCGCTTTCCCAAACTTGCAAGAAGGAAGTATTATTGAGTACCAATATAAGTACGCATCCCCTTATCTCCACCGCTTGCCTACGTGGTATTTCCAAGAAGATATTCCCGTGAAGCATAGCGAATTGCGAGTTATCATGCCAGAGGTTTTTACCTATGCAAAAATGGTACAAGGACACGAGAGTATGGCTTCTAGCGACACTAAGAGAAGACCTATTAACACTCGCTTAGGAACACTGGACGGAGAGCATAGCACTTACATTGCTAAGGATGTCCCAGCATTAAAACCAGAGCCTCATATTACCACAATGCACGATTATATGATGCGTATTAAATTCCAGCTGAAAGCCATTAATATTCCCGGCTCTTATCACAAGACTTTCATGACTAATTGGAATGCGGTTGCTACGGAACTCTTAGATTGGGATATTTTTGGAGGGCAATATCTAAAGAATCGTTTATCTAAAGACTTAATTGCTGCTGCGAATCCAATCATGGAAAAAGCCAGTAACGAACAAGAGAAATTGGCGGCTGCTTACACTTACTTAGCCAATACAGTTGCTTGGGATGGTTCTTATGATTACACTTGCGATCAAAATATCAATAAATCCTTTGAAGCCAAAAAAGCAAACAGCGCGGAGTTGAGCTTTATGTTGATTGCACTTTTACGAGCGAACGGAGTGCAAGCATTTCCTGTATTGACTAGCACTAGAAACTATGGCAAAATGTTTCCAATCTATCCTTTCCGCGATCAATTCAATCACGTATTGGTATGTGCGGTAGTTGGAGAAAAATTGACTTTGATAGATACGCCACAAAAAAATCGTCCATTAGATTTGCTAAATGTACAATCTTTGAATCGCCGAGGTCTGGTGATCTCAGATGCAAAAAGAGCCGAATGGGTGGACATCAAGCCGAGCAATCAGCGCAATGTAATGATGGCAAATTTGAAATTTGGAGAAGAAGGTGCACTAACTGGAGATATTCAATGTAATTTGAATGGCTATTCTGCACTGGCAGAACGCCGAGCGGCACAAGGTGATAAAAAAGGAGATTTTTGGGTCAGTCGTTTAGAAGATCATGCTGTAGAAGCAAGCGTTTCTAACATTGAATACGAGAATTTGGACGCCATTTATAAACCATTTAAAGAGAAAGTGGAGTGCGAATTGTCAGATTTGGCGCAAGTGGTAGATGATTTCATTTATATTACACCAGTTTTCTACTCTGAATATTCAGAAACACCTTTCAAGCTAGAAAAACGTAGTTTTCCAGTAGATTTCGCACATCCAATCAACGAGCAGACCATCGTCAATTTAGAAATCCCTGAGGGTTATACCGTAGAAGATTTACCTGATGCAGTCAATCTTTCTATGCCTGATGGTGGTGGAAAGTTCCTATTCACTTTCAGTCAGCCTAAAGAAAATATGGTACAAGTGGTGATGCGAATTCAAGTGAAGAAATTGATGTTCTTGCCTACTGAATACGTTGCTCTAAAAAACTTCTTCGACATCATTGCAGAGAAGCAGCAAGAGCAGATTGTTCTGAAAAAAGTGTAAGCACACAGAGATATGACGGTTTGATTTTTCATCAAACCGTCATTTGAATTTGAAATGCTCAAAACGGTGGTCTTTTAACCAATAAGAACTATTCTATTCCAACCTCTTTTTTTATGAAAATCCTTCTTTTTTTACTCGTAATCTTTCCTTTCACCTTAACTGCACAAAATGTAGATGAATGGGGAAAAGTGAATTCTTATTATAAAAATCTTACCGTTTATGAACAAGATACAACTGCGGAAGCAGTGATTCTTTTTGATGTTGGAGACCTTACAATTTCTTATGACAATTGGCAATATACTTTTCAGCACAGAAGAAGAATTAAGCTATTGAAAGAAAGTAGCTTGAACCGAGGAACAATCAAGATACCTTACTATTCTGGAAATAACTTAGAAGCGCTCAATAATCTGAAAGCGCAGGCGATTGCACCAGATGGTACAGTCGTCAAGTTGTCCAAAAAAGATTTTTTTAGGGAAAAGAATGATAAAGGCTATTCCTACATCAATTTTGCAGTTCCTAACTTAGCGATAGGTACGATTATTGAGTATCAATACGAAATCATCTCTAGCAATGTGGTAGAACTCAGAGAATGGTATTTTCAACATGATATTCCAGTCCTTTACAGTCGCCTAAAAACTGCCGCTCCTGATTTATTGCCTTACCTTTATCTGTTTCAAGGAAGTGAGTACTTAAAAAAGATCGACGAAAATACCTATAGTTTTCACGAAGAGGGAAAACTGAAAATTCAAAAGAACCTCTACGAAATGTGGAATGTTCCAGCGGTAAAAGCAGAGGCATATATGACCTCTTATAATGACTACAGAGCTAGAATTCGCTTTCAATTAGAAAAGATTTTGGGCAAGGACAACACTAACTTCACAGGAGAAAGTTATTATGTGAAAAAAGAGTTGCTTTCTTCATGGGCAAATATGGCAGTTAGCTTGCAAGAACATGATTCTTTTGGTGAGCAATACTTGAAAAAACGCAACTACAAAAATTTATTAGCAAACATATCTCCACTTTTAGCTACTGCAAAAACGGAACAGGAAAAAGCAAAAATTGTCTATGAGTATTTGACGGAAAATGTTGAATTGAGTTATCCTTACGGCATCTTCGCTGAAGAACGACTAGATAAAATGTTTGAGAAAAAAGTAACTAATAAAGGCGGCATCAACCTGATGCTATTATCTATGCTGAAAGCTCAAGATATTGAAGCCTATCCTGTTTTGACAAGTACTAGAAATCATGGTAAAATGCTACCTGAACACGCCATATTCGATCAGTTCAACTACTTGATGGTGCAAGCCAAACTGGACGGAAAACTGGTTTTATTAGATGTAGGCAATTCGCTACGCCCAATGGGCTATCCTGCTTTAAATGCACTCAACTACAAAGCATGGGTAATGAATGGCGAACGCTCCCATTGGATAAATTTGGATGTACCTTCTTCGCATTCCGTATTTCAATTGAAGTGTCAAATGGAAGATAGGCAATTAAAAGGTCATATTCGTACTAAGTATAATGGATATAGTGCAATTAGTGAAAGAGATGCTTATCAAAACAGCAAAGATGGAAAATATTGGCAAGATCGTTTCACCAATGATTTGCAGCTAGAAAACTTTCAAGTAAAAAATGAAGAGACCATTAAGAAAGATTTCTACAATGAATTTGATGTTTCTTTAGAAGAACAGTTGTTTGAAAATGAGGATTTTATCTATATTTCTCCAATTGTTTACAGCAGCTTTGATGAAAATCCTTTTAAGTCCAAAAAACGCTATTCCAGCATAGATTTCCCGTACCAATTCTTCGATCAATACTTATTTGAATTGACTATTCCAGAAGGATATGAAGTAGAACAACTTCCTGATATGGCGAATGTGGTTCTGCCCAAAAATGGAGGTAGCTTCCAGTATCGAGCGATGGAAGGAAATGGAAAAGTAAAAATTACTAGCTCCATTAAATTTAAACAACTTAACTTCTCCCCTTCTGAATACCCTACCATCAAAACCTTATTTGATATTATTGTAGAAAAGCATGGGGAACAGATTGTGTTAAAGAAAATTAGTGAAGACGACAAACAATAATATCAAAAAAGATACAAATCCTGTTATGAAAAATATACTTCTTCTTACATTTCTTTTTCCTATTGTTTTAGTTGCTAATAATCGTCCTGATTATGCGGTATTTTTGATAGATAGCAGCATGACAAAAGGAGCAAATGCGGTTATTCGTTCTTATCATTCCGTATTTGATGTGAAATCGCCTGGCGAAGCAACGCATCGTGTGAAAATGGTGGTAACGCGCTTGAATAAAAACGCGAGATACGATGATGTTGGGGTTTATTATGACTCTAATAGCAAAGTAACTTACTTGAAAGCAACAATTTATGATGCTTTTGGCAATGAAGTTCGGAAAATTAAGAAGAATGAGATTATAGATCATTCTGCGGTTTCGGGTGGAACGATGTATGCCGATGATCG
Organism: Bacteroidota bacterium; assembly: GCA_039176995.1. Classification (GTDB taxonomy): domain Bacteria; phylum Bacteroidota; class Bacteroidia; order Chitinophagales; family Saprospiraceae; genus JAAUTG01. The sequence goes on along the minus strand of JBCDFY010000007.1, from coordinate 39,939 downwards.
AGTAAAATACATAGATTTAAGCTATGGCGAATATCCTTACACCATAGAATACGAATATGAAACACAAATGAAGAGCATCATGCTCTATCCCATCTGGATGGTACAAAATCTGAGAACTTCAGTTGAGCGTTCTTCTTACAATTTATCTCTGCCACCTTCAATTTCTGTATCTGCTCAATTATTAAATTTGGAAAAAGCCGAATTGAAAGAAACAAGAGAGGCATCAAGTAAAAGTATGACTTGGCAAGTAGCAAATCTGAATGCCATTGGATACGAGAGTGGAACGCCAGAGCCTTACAAACAGATTGCCATGGGGCATTTTGTTCCAAATAAATTCATAGCAGAAGGAAATGAAGGAGATATGTCGAGCTGGGAGGCTTACGGCAAATTCATGTATAAATTAAATGAAGATCGAGATGTACTTTCTTCAAATATGCAAGCAAAAGTCGCAGACTTAGTGGCAAACCTAGACAGTGAAGAAGAAAAAATTGCAGCACTTTATCGCTACTTGCAAGAAAATATGCGCTACGTGAGTGTACAGTTAGGCATTGGAGGTTGGCAAACCTTCGATGCACAATATGTGGAGGAGAACAAATTTGGAGATTGCAAAGCGTTATCTAATTTCATGAAAGCCATGTTGAAAGAAGTAAATATTCCTTCTTACACAACCTTAGTTTATGCTGGAGACAACGTACCACTTCAGGTGACAGAAGAATTTTCTTATCCCAAATTCAATCACATGATTTTATATGTTCCTTCTTCGGAAACTTGGTTAGAATGTACGAGCAATTTAGCACCTCCCAACTATTTAGGCACTTTCACTGCTGATCGAAGTGTGCTACTCATCACCAAAGAAGGAGGAAAACTTGCACGCACGCCGAAAATGGATGCTTCCATCAATTGGAAAAGGACAAAAACCCATATCCAGATAGAAGCAAAAGGTGCGGCAACTATTAATCGGCAGTTGCATTCCAGTGGGATCTTTCAGGATTTATATAGAGAAGCCAAAGAGCACGCTTCTAAAGAAGAGCTGGAAGAATATCTACTCCAATCAAGTGATTTGCCAATGAGTGATATAGAAAATTTAGCCGTTCTAGTAGAAAAAGATAAGCCAGAAGCGCAAGTCTCTTACGATCTCAAAGTGGCGCGTTATGCTTCAAAAGGTGGAAAACGACTATTCATTCCCATCAATTCCATAGGTGCTTTTGATGATTTACCACCAAAAGCAAAAACGAAGCGCAAACATCCCTATGCTGTGAAATACGGCTACATTCAACAGGATACAATCCTCCTGCAACTGCCTGCTCAAGCAAAAGTGGAAAGTACGCCTAAGAATGTGAATTTAAGTTCAGATTATGGCAGCTTAAAAATGGACTATCAAATGGATGGTCAACAATTGAAATGCGTTCGTACATTAGAAGTAAATGCTTTGGAAGTGCCCGCAGAAGAATATGAAACTTATCGCGATTTCTTCAAGCAAGTGACAAAAAAGGATAAAGCGAAATTGGTAGTAGTGATTAATCAGGTTTAATTATTATATGCCAATAACTCTATGGAACTAACTCGAACTATATCAAACTAACTTGAACAACATCAAGCCTTTTTGGTATATCTGTTTAAATTCGTGCCAACTTTTGTAAACAGATAACACAAAAATGAAAGTAGACATACTTGCCATAGGCGCGCATCCCGATGATATCGAATTGAGTTGTAGTGGAACTCTATTGAAGCATATTGACTTGGGCTACACTGTCGGACTATTGGATTTGACGAGAGGAGAAATGGGAACGCGCGGCACGCCTGAATTACGCTTGGAAGAAGCCGAAAATGCTAGAAAAATGATGGGCGCAAAGTTTCGGAAAAACTTGAGCATGGCAGATGGCTTTTTCAAAAATTCTAAAGAAAATCAGCTCAAAATTATCGAAATCATTCGAGAACACCAACCTGACATTGTTTTTGCTAATGCCTTGAATGACAGGCACATAGATCACGGGAAAGGAGCGAAAGTTGTTGCAGATGCTTGTTTTTTGTCAGGTTTACAAAAGATAGAAACTAAAGGCAGTGATGGAAAAGCACAAGAACGCTGGCGACCAAAAGCCATTTATCACTATATTCAAGATCGGCAATTGACACCTGATTTAGTGGTAGACATTTCTGATTATATGGAGCGTAAAATCGAACTTATTCTTGCTTTTCGCTCTCAATTCTTCGACCCTGATTCTAACGAATTGGAAACTCCACTTACAGGTTCAGATTTCTTCGACTTGATAAAAGGAAAGAACAAAGCCTTTGGACGCGATGCAAGCTACTCTTATGCGGAAGGATTTAATGTGACTCGAACAATTGGAGTGCGGGACTTGGTCAAGTTGGATTAAGGACTTCTATGATAATTGTGAAGATGGTATTGTTTCTTGTATAACAATACTCATGGTCAACAATTTCTAAGGAATCACTATTCAATAACCCCCATCTCCCTAGCATTTCGTGCTAACTCCGCCACATTCCGCGCATTCAATTTTTTCATCAAATTCAAGCGATGAGTTTCTATGGTTCGTACACTTTTATTCAGTTGCTCGGCGATTTCCTTATTACGAAAACCCGAAAGTACAAGATCTAATATTTGGCGTTCCCGCTTGGTGATTTTGATTTTATCAGCAGGAGATTGATCGCTGTTGTCATTGCCTTGCATAGTGTTCACAAAGCGTTTTATGATGACGTTGGAAACGTCCGAGCTGTAATATTTTTCTCCGTTGGCTACCTTCTCAATGGCGGTGAGTAGTTCTTCGGTAGGAGCATCTTTCAGGATATAGCCGTGTGCACCAGCTTTGATGGATTCTAAAATATACTCTTCCGAGTTGTGCATAGAGAGCATAATCGAACGGGTAGGCAAATTAGCTTCGGTGAGTTGTGCCACTGCTTCCAAACCATTCATACCTGGCATTCGGATGTCAATGACCGCAATATCTGGTTGCTGTGCTTTGATTTTTTCAATCGCTTCTTGTCCATCAGAGGCTTCATCTATTACTTCTAAATTTTTCTCGGCTGCTAAAAGTGCTTTAATGCCGTCGCGAACGAAAGGATGATCGTCGGTAAGGATGATGGAAATGGTGTTGGATTTCATTTCGTAGAATTAGTCAGTACAGTGTAAACTGAGTTTGTTTGAATTTTACTCCGCCGCTTCGCAGCGAAAAATTTTGGGGAGAGAGCGTCATTACTGGGCGTTTCACCAAATAATGACGTTCTCTCTAAAAGAAGTTCTGCGCGCCGCCAGAAGCGCCAGTATAAATTGTATATCTGATGCTTTTATTCATTATATACACATGATTCAAATATTAGTTAATTACGTAACACTACTTAGATCGGATTGTTCCCTTTCATCGGCATATTTAAGGTGATCCGCGTACCTTTACTAAGTTCAGAGCGGACAAAAACCCGTCCATTGATGAAACTGACGCGCTCTTGCATGAAGGATAAGCCCATACCTGAACCATTTTTTGAATTGCCCAATGCTACTTTTTTAGGCTCGAAGCCTTTACCATTATCATCTATCACGATGCTTAGAATTTCTTTGCTGTGGGACAGATGCACAAAAATATATTCTGCATCGGCGTGCTTGATAGCGTTGTTGACCGCTTCTTGGGTGATTCGATAGAGATTGGTTTCTACGATGGAATCGAAGCGATCTTTGAAACTGGTTCGGTTGTTAAAAATAATTTCCTGCCCAGTGAGTTTGGTGAGTTCTTCGGAGAGTTTGGAAAGCGCAGGACCAATGCCATAGTCTTTTAGTTCAGGTGGCGTTAAGTTGAAGGTGACGGTTCGAATACCTTTTATTAATTTCGCGTTTAGATCATTGATGCCATTGATGATTGGTTTTGCATTTTCGGGTTTGCTGCGCTGCAAAGCGGTGATGTTGAACTTCAATGCCGTCAGCATTTGTCCAATGCCATCATGGATATCTCTAGCAATTCGCTTGCGCTCTTCTTCTTGAGCCTCAATGACTTGTGAAGCCCGTAGCTTTTGTTGCTGAATCTGTTCCTGAAATTGATCTTCTTTCAATTGCTCAATCTGTTGCCTTGCTTTCTTCCGTGCAGTAATGTCCTTGCAATGAATCAGTAAGTCTTGTTTTACGCCTTTTCGATTGACGGGAAGGATAGACATTTCCAACCATTTTTCTTCCAATCGACGCGTTGTAATTTTCACTTCTCCACTCCACATACTTGAGCGAGCGGTCTGAAGCAACTCTTGAAGATATTGCTGCTCCCCTTCGCCAATGGTTAACAATTCCACTAAATTTCCCTGTACTTCTTCTTTTTTTAAGTCTAGCAATTCACATAATTTTTGACTCATGTAAATCACCTGACCATTCAGCGTCGCACTGGCAAAGAGTACTGCTTGATCTACCGCGAAATTGAGGGTTTTGAGTTCCCGCAGCGATTGTTCTTTTTCTTTGTAGAGTTTTTCTGCTTTTAGTGTCATGCCTTGTGCTTCTGATTCCGCGCTCACTAAATCACCAATGGTTTTGCGCACTTGCAAAGCAGTTGGTCGAAAAATAAAGAAAAGTTCTATTAATAAGATCAAAAGTGCAATGAACAAAAGCAATAACTCCGTACTTCTCAAACTACTTACTTTATCTCGCGCTTCCTTATCGTATTGAAAGACGATTTTATCCATGGTTTCCAGAAACTGCGGCTCAAATTTTAGCATTTGAGCGATTTCCTGATTGATTTGGGTGGTCGTTGTAGTCGTATCCTTAGCTTCGCTTAATTGGATGATCTGGCTTGTACTTTGCACGATTTGTTCGTAAGCGGGTGCGATCTTGCGAAACATTTTTTTAATGGTTTGGCTGTTATCACCTGGCAACCCCAAAGCTTTGTTTCCTTCTTGCAACCCGACGTGCGAATTTTTCCACAGCTGCAAAGTGGAACGCAATTCATCTGCGTATTTTTGGTTGGATTGATTTTGGAGCAGTAATGCTTCTTTGCTTAATTTTTGGCTTAGCATTCGTTGTCTCCCTGCCACATTGATCACTCTAGAGTCTCCAATTTGACTTTTGAGGTGTCGCTGCACTAGTAGTTGGCTCACGACAATAGAAAGGGCAATCGCGCTCAATGCAATGATGTACAAGCGCGTCAGTCGCTCAAAAGTATGGCGTTCTAATGATTGTTTTCCGTTCGCCATCGTCGTAATTTAAGTTGTAGCTAATGCCTTCTTAATCAGTTTTATAGCAGATTGATGTAGTGGCAGCTCCAACGCTGCTGCTTGTCCTTTTTTGGACATCTTGCGCCAAGTCTTTTGCAAAATATCAATTACTTTTTCTTCGCTATGCTTAGCTGCAAAAGGCAAGAAATAATGCTCCAAAAAGACCAAACAAATTACATCTTCCAAGGCTTGTGTTTCCGCATCGCGTTTGAGTTGTTTTTTGAGGATTAGAAATTTGACCCGTGCTATGGTTTCTTCCTCGAAGGATAGAGATTGTAAAAGAGAGGCCGCTTTTTCAGCATGAAAACTACGTAGTTCCGCTCGCCATTGATTGTACCCTTTTCGACCTTGCGGATAGTTGCTCCTCGAAATTTCCCAGCGGCAAATGTGGTGCGCACGCGCTGCTAATTGTAATGCATGGGAGGCTTCGGGGAAGAACTGATTCAGTCGTCTCGTGGTTCGTTGGGCGTACAAAAGTTCTTTGGCGTAACTTCCTCCTTGCCACTCTTCTTGATTTGGGTCGGCTGCGTTAGCTTGATCGAATGCTTGAAAAGCTAAGTGTAAGTTGTTTGTTTGCATCCTCAAAAATAGCGAGAGATTTTTGAATATCAGAATTTGGAAAGAAGTCAAACTACTTTGCGTTCAGATCGTCTGTATGAGGCGAACTTTCTGAAGTCAGATAAACAAAAGCGACAGTATATCTACGTATTCATGTTTCTGACCTCTGACAGAAAAATTTAATTTTTTGGTCTGATCTCTAACCCTTTCTATTCCTCAAACCCAATAAAGACAAAACCTTCTTCCACCTTAGTCGGATAAACCGCAATGGCAGGTAGATCGCTGTTCAAGTTTTCTCCTGTTCTGAGGGAAAAAGTCTTTTTATGCAAAGGACAAGCGACTTTCGGTTCGCCATTCTCATCACCAATCATACCGCGCGAGAGTATCATTTCCAGTTTGTGTGGACATAGATTTTGGCAAGCGTACCATTCATTACGGCGGCTGAAATTGAAGACGGCAATTTGCTTGTCTTTGTACTTCACACACGCGCCCCCATTGCTTGGAAAATCTTCTACTTTGGCAACTTTGTACCATATTTTAACGGCTGCTGGAGAGACGGTATCGTATTTTGAAAGAATTGCGTTCATTTTTGAATGTTTGATTATTTGTATAAGATAAGTAGCATCCATTAACTCCAAGGCGCAGGCATCTTCTGCTCGCGCATTGGTACGAATTTCATATTATCGTCGCTATCATCGGAGTTAATGAAGTGCTTAAAACGCCTGCGCAATGCTGGATTTTCGACCACTTCTTTCCATTCGCATTTATAGGTATCTACCATGAACTCCATTTCGCGCTCCAAATCTGCAGCGATACCTAAAGTGTCTTCTACCACCACTCTTTTCAAGTAATCTAAGCCACCTTCCAGTTTTTCCAACCAAGCGGCAGTTCTCGTTAAAGGTGCAGCAGTTTTCACGTAAAAAATGAGGAAGCGATCAATATATTTAATGCACTCTTCCTTGGTAATGCTTTCCGTTAGAAGAAGGGCGTGTTTTGGATTCGCACCACCATTTCCACAGACGTACAGATTCCAGCCTTCTTCCGTAGCAATGACGCCAAAGTCTTTGCAGCGCGCTTCCGCACATTCTCGAATGCAGCCTGAAACACCACCTTTTAATTTATGTGGGGAACGAATACCGCGATAACGCTCTTCTAGTTCCACTGCAAAGCTCACACTTTCGTCCATACCGTAGCGGCACCAGGTAGAGCCGACACAACTTTTGACTGTTCGTAGCGATTTTCCATAGGCATGTCCACTCTCGAAACCGGCATTGATCAACTCTTCCCAAATATCCGGCAAATCGTTCACTCTTGCGCCGAAGAGATCAATGCGTTGCCCGCCCGTTATTTTGGTGTAGAGGTTATATTTTTGAGCAACTTGACCAATCACAATCAACTTTTCAGGCGTAATTTCTCCACCTGGAATACGTGGCACAACGGAGTAAGAACCATTGCGCTGAATATTCGCCAAGTAGCGATCATTCGTATCTTGAATGGTATCTTGAACCGTAGCAATTTCATTATAAATGCTGGCAAAAAGGGAAGCTAAAGCAGGTTTGCAGACTTCGCAACCATCGCCATGCCCCAAAACATCCAGCGCTTCATCATAAGTTTTTATGCCTTTCACTTTGATGAGGTCATAAAGCTCTTGGCGGCTGTATGAGAAGTGCTCGCAAATTTCATTTTTGACTGTTTTTCCCATAGATTTCAAAGCCGCATCCACCAAGTCTTTCACCATTGGTTTGCAACCGCCGCAACCTGTACACGCTTTGTTGAGCTTGGAAACTGCTTTCACATTTTCGCAACCTTGCTCGGTCACCGCAAGCATCAGATCACCTTTGGTTACATTTTCACAAGAGCAAATGACCGCAGTATCAGGAAAGTCCAGAACGCTGCCGACAGCACTTTCGCCATCTCTCGCACCCAAGATCAAATCTTCTGGATTGGGGGGCAAAGCCATCCCATTTTGAGCAATTTGGAGCAGCATATTGTAGTCCTCCGCATCACCTACGAGCATTCCACCAAGCAGACGTTCGCCATCTTCGGTGACATTGATGCGCTTGTAAACGCCCGTGTATTTATCTTCGAAAACGATGGTTCTACAAGCTGCTTCACCAAAGGCATCACCAAAACTCGCCACATCTGTTCCGATTAATTTTAGTTTAGTGGAAAGATCAATTTCACTTTCCATTTCTTTCGTTCCACCCAAAATTTGCTCCACTGCCACCTCTGCCATATCGTAGCCAGGTGCTACCAATCCATAAATCTGATTGTTGTAAAGCGCGACTTCACCAATAGCGTAAATATGAGCATCAGAAGTTTGCATTTTGTTGTTGACGACCACGCCGCCTCTTTGTCCCATTTCTAAGCCACATTTTCTAGCCAATTCATCTCGCGGACGAATTCCTGCGGAAATGACTAGCATTTGTGCCTCCAAAACTTCACCATCTGCAAAATCCATCTGCGTCATCTTACCGTTACCACCAATACTTTTGGTGTTCTTGCTCGTGAGTACACCAATGCCCAAATCCTCAATGGTAGCTTTCAGGATATTGGCTCCTGCTTCGTCTAATTGTCTCGGCATCAAGCGCGGCGCAAACTCTACTACATAAGGCTCTAAACCCATATCCATCACAGCTTTGGCAGCTTCTAGTCCTAACAAGCCACCACCCAAAACAGCCGCTTTTTTGTTAGGAGAATTTGCCAATTTCTTGCCGTATGCCATAATCGCATTCAAATCTTCAATGGTGCGATAGACAAAAACACCCGCCTTATCAACGCCTTCAATAGGAGGAACAAATGGATAGGAACCCGTTGCTAGAACTAAGTAGTCGTACTCACAGGTACTGCCTTTGTGCGTGATGACTTTTTTGTTAGTCCGATCAATTTCAGTGACCAATTCTCCTTGGTGTAGCGTAATATTGTTCTCAGCGTACCAATCTGCACTTGCTAGCAATAATTTTTCTTCTGAAGCGGACTCGAAGTATTCGCTTAAATGCACCCGATCATAAGCAGGTCGCGGCTCTTCCCCAAAAACGGTAATTTCATAATCAGATACCTGTTCCTTAGCAACTAATTTCTCACAGAATTTGTAGCCGACCATGCCGTTGCCGATAATAATGATTTTGCTTGTCATATTGATAGTTATAAATTCTTCAAAAATGACTTTTACAGATCAGTAAAAGATGTAATCGTTTATCACGGCGGCCATATAAAAATTGTAAAGTCCATTGGCTTAAAACCACCCTTCTTTCTTTGGTTATGTGACTTACGTAATAAAACTATATGTCTACCTGATAAACAATAATTACGGAACAAAATTATAAATAATTAAGTAAAAATACTTAATTTTGATTCGATAAATTACGTAAAAATATAGATAAATGAAAAAAACAGCTTTTTTGACCTTAGTCGGTGCAGGGCCAGGCGATCCAGAATTGATGACTTTAAAAGGTATTCGAGCATTAGAAAAAGCAGACGTGGTTTTGTTTGATGCACTAGTCAATCCTGCTATTTTAGATTTTATTCCAGAGCGTACACCACGCCGCTATGTTGGCAAACGATGTGGGCATCACTCCTACACTCAAGAAGAAATCAATGCACTTCTTGTAGAATCTGCTCTGCAATATGGTCATGTGGTACGTCTGAAAGGTGGCGATCCTTTTGTATTTGGAAGAGGCTACGAAGAAATCGAATACGCGAAGCGATTCGGAATTGAAAGTACGGTTGTGCCTGGTATTAGCAGTTCCGTGGCTGCACCTGCTAGTGTGGGCATTCCTGTCACGCAAAGAGGAATGAGCGAAAGTTTTTGGGTGGTAACCGCAACGACGCGTCAACACAAAACTTCCTCTGATGTTGAACTGGCAGCACAATCAACTGCCACAATGGTTATTTTGATGGGTACTCGAAAACTCAAAGAATTGATCTATAAAATCAGTGAATTTCGCTCGCTCAATACGCCAGTTGCTTTGATTCAAAATGCGACTATGCTTCATCAGAAAACAATAATAGGTACACTAGAAAATATTGCAGAACGAGCAAAAAAATCGGAATTTAGTGCGCCAGGAATTATTATTGTTGGAGAAGTTGCTAGGTTATCTAGTGAATTTGCAATTGAATCGAAAATCTCGGAATTGCTTTCACATTAATTACGAGCTAAAATTGCTTTCTCCGTGTTGGTAACCACCAAATTCGGCTGGTCAACAATTGATGCTAGATAAATTTGGCGACTACGAAGGTTGCATAAAAGCTAAATAAATGAAAAATAAATTAAGGCATATTGCAGAAATCAAGTTCAGTCGCATGGTATTACTAAAGTTGGCAGCTGTCCGATCTTTGCGCGTCTGCCAATACCAGTAGCCAAAGAAGAAAAGTACAGGGGATAAATAGGCTATATAGATAAATGCGGTAGTAGCTTCGAAGTACTGCTGAAAATATAAAAAGTAGGCGAGTGTCGCGATAGAAAAAGCAATGGCGACAAAGTGAAAAGTACCTAAAATGCCAAGCTGTAAACTCAATGTTTGGTCGCCGCGTTTTGCATCTTCTTGATGTTGATAAATTTGGGTCATTGGATACGAACCCCAAAGCATGATGGAACTCAGTAAGGCTGGAATTTGAATTTCAGCAGCAAAAAGTTGCTTCAATCCTACTTCATGCAAGCCTAGATAAGTCATCAAGAAGGTGAAATAGCCTTGAAAAAAGCCTGCAATCAACCAACTCCACCAAGCATATTTCTTTAAACGAATGTTTGGATGACTATACGCTTTAGACGCCAATCCATAAACGAATAGCATGATTGCAAAAGTGAAATTGATAAAGAAACCCCCAAATAGTATTGCCAAGATATCGAACAAAAGCGCGTAGTAATACATTTCTCTACTAACCTTTGGAGGGCGTTTGAGTCCGCCAATACTTTCTTCATCTTTGTCAAAATAGGAGTTGTAAACATTGCTAGCTGGATAGAGTAGGAGGTGTAAAATTATAAAAACTAAAGCAAAATTACTCCAAGATACTTCTGGTTGGATTGCCCAAGCAAACAGAAAAATGGGTAACAAAAAGAAAGAAAAAGGAATCCGTAAATGTAATAAAGTTGATCTTTTCATAAGACTTTGGCGATCAAGTAAGTTTAATATCTTTGTGCAACATCTATTCTCCGAATTTAGAGACTTCCGCAAAACATTTCTAGAGCATTTTCATTTCACAATTTCACATCAACAACCCGTTTATGTCAGTTTATATAAACTACATTGGCACTGCCAATCCCGAACACAAAATTGCTCAAAAGCAGATCGCCAAATTTATGGCAAATGCGCAAGAAATGAATGAAGAAGAGCGACAAAAACTATCAGTACTTTATCGGGCAAGTGCTATTCAAACTCGATATAGTGCTTTAACAGACTACGGAAAACAAACTGCCTCCGAACACGAATTTTACCCTCCTAATGATACGCTAGAACCATTTCCTACGGTTGGTCAACGAATGCAAATTTATCAAAAGGAAGCATTACCACTTTGTCTTACTGCTATCAAAAATGCACTTTCTGAAGATTATGATTACACACAAGTCTCTCATTTAGTGACGGTTAGCTGTACAGGAATGTATGCGCCTGGTATTGATATTGAAATTATTCAAGCATTGGGTTTGCCGACCTCCACTCAGCGAACTGCTATCAATTTCATGGGTTGCTACGCTGCTTTCAACGCGATTAAAACAGCCTATCAAATTGTTAAATCTAATCCAAATGCACAAGTTATAGTCGTTGCCGTTGAACTGTGCAGCTTACATTTCCAAAAAACAAAAGATGCAGATACCTTACTTGCGAATGCACTTTTTGGAGATGGTTCAGGTGCCATGTTGATTAGTGGAAGTCAAAGTGAAGGATTGAATTTGCGACTAGATCGTTTTTATTGTGATTTAGCTATACAAGGCAAGCGAGAAATGGCATGGACGATTAACGATTTTGGCTTTGAAATGAAGCTGACTGCAATGGTGCCCGAGTTTATTCGATCTGGGATCAAAGAACTGACGGATCGACTTTTATCTAACATTAATTTAGGAATTTCGGACGTTGATTATTTTGCGATTCACCCTGGTGGAAAGAAAATTTTGCGCGTCATTGAGGAAGAATTAGGAATAGAAAGAACTGCGAATCGTTTTGCGCATGAAGTACTAAGAGAGTATGGAAATATGTCTTCGCCAACTATCCTCTTTGTCTTGAAAAATTTGTTGAAGCAGTTGAGTTCAAGAGATCAAGGCAAGAAAGTGTTGAGTTTTGCCTTTGGTCCTGGATTAACTTTGGAGAGTATGTTACTGACGGTCACTCAAAGAGGTTAGAGGAGATCAAGCAAAGACGCGAAGACATAAAGGTTTTTTTGAATTACGAATTAGGATTGTACGAAGTATTCAATACAAGGTATCAAGTAAGCAAAATCTAACTATCAAGGCATAAAATCTAGTATTTTTAGTGAGTTAATCGTTCCAAAATTAAGATTTTATCACAAAACTCGTAGTCCCAACACTTAATTCCTAATACTTCGCACACGACTAATTACGAATACAGAACAAGGAACTTCGAGGTTGGAAAATTTAATATACACGCTAAAGGCAGGCAAGTATGTGACTAAAAAAGAGTGAAGACGCAAAGTTTTACAAGAAAAAACGCGGCGTTTTTCCTTTATAATTGAGGTAATGTTCACCATAAACTTCTATCAATCTTTTTTCCTCGTAATTGGACTTGAAGTAGAAAAGAGCGTAAAGCGCCACAGTCAAAAATAGTCTAGAAAAAGAGGCAGAATAGATCGTCCAACCTATGCAAAATAGTAGAATTGTACTGTAAATTGGATGCCTGCTAAAACGATACAAACCATCGGTTTTCAGGCTTGCATCTTTCTTTGGACTCGGATAGGGAGTCAAAGCGTCTGAGAGTTGAAAAATAGAAAGCAAAACGCCTAGCAGACCAATTATAGAGATGAATAAACCAACGGGCGCAGCAAATTTTGGTAAATGAATTTGAGGAATTGAAGGCGTCAGTGCGAACAATAGAAACAAAACTAATTGTATGCCTACAAACCAGTAATCTTTAGCTGTTTTTCGCATTATGGTTGATGAAAAATTATGGAATGCTATAAAGGTGACTCTCAGGCCTCTAGGCTACTTTACTTTTGGACGAAAAGCCTTAATTACTTCTTCGTTTACTTCCAAATAAGGTCCTTCAATTAAGTCAATGCAATAAGGGATGGCTGGAAAAACAGCATCTAAGCACTCTCGAATAGCTTTGGGTTTTCCTGGAAGATTAACGATTAACGTCCTATTACGAATACCAGCAGTTTGGCGAGAAAGAATCGCCGTTGGTACATACTTCAGACTCTCTTGGCGCATCAACTCTCCAAAACCTGGCATCATTTTTTGGCAAACTGCTTCAGTTGCTTCAGGGGTCACGTCGCGTTTCGCAGGTCCAGTTCCGCCCGTCGTAACAATCAAACAGCAGCCTCTTTCATCAGCCATTTCTATCATTTTGGCTTCTAGTTGATCTTGCTCATCTGGAATGACAGCATATTCTGCGTCCCATTCTGAAAGTAAGTACTCGTTCATAGTAGAAACTACAGCTTTACCAGGAATGTCTTCATAAATCCCCTTACTTGCTCGATCGGACACATTGATAACACCTATTTTTATCATTTTTTGATATGATTACGGTCAGTTCAACAAATCAGCACTTAAACGAATAAGCATTTTTACCAATCCTTCTTCGATTTGCTCTTTCCACTTTTGGGTTTGCGCAGCTTTTCTTGCACTTTTTGCTCTTCTTGCTCCATAATTTTTAATAGCTTTTCAGCTTCTTCCTTGCTTAAGTCGCGCTCTTCACCATTGGCATTAGAAGAATTTTGATTAGGATTTTGCTGACTCTGCTGTTCACTTTCCTGTTGTTGCTGTTCTTGATTTCCTTGCTGGTTCTGTTGTTGCTCTTGCTGTTGCTGATCTTGATTTTGCTGCTGATCTTCGCTTTCCTGATCCTGACTTTGTTGCTGCTGTTGTTGTTGCTGCTGCTGTTGTTGAATTTGTAATTGTCGCTGCGCTTGTGCTAGATTATACTTGGTTTGGTAGTCCTCTGGATTATGGCGCAGGGCATTTTTGAAAGCATTCACGCTATTCTCGAAGTCTTGTTTTTGATAGTATGCATTCCCTAAATTATGGTAGGCTTTAGACTTCAGATTAGCATTATCTGTTCGCTCTGCTGCTGTAGCAAATTCCTTTATGGCTTCATCAATACGGTTTTGACGATAGACCGAATTGCCTAGATTATAATTGGCTTTAGGAGATTTTTTCTTTTCCAATGCACGGCGATAATTTTCCTCTGCTGCTGGAAAATTTTCACTTTTATAACTCGTATCACCATCTCTTAGCAGAGAGTGTTCACTCTGCGCTTGTAGTATTTGAGCAGCACTAAAGAAGAAAATAAGAGCGAATAGTTTATACATAATTTTTCTTTTTTCGATCTTTGAAACAAACGAAGAAAAACAATAGTTGAGTAGCCTTCATGTCGAAAAGATTTGATCAAAGTCTTTAAAGGATTTGAATTCAATGGCATTTCCATTTGGGTCAAGAAAGAACATGGTCGCTTGTTCGCCTGTTTCCCCTTTGAAACGTACATAAGGCTCAATGATAAATTCCGTTCCGTGTTTCTTCAATTTTTCCGCTAATGCCTCCCACTCTGACATCTCCAAAATTGCACCAAAATGTTTCACAGGTACATTCTTTCCATCTACGGTATTAGTATGTTTCGTTTCTTCCTCCCGCTCTACTAGATGTGCAGTAATTTGACTACCCCAAAAATTGAAGTCGATCCAACGATCAGAAGTACGACCCACTGAGCAGCCGAGTAGTTCTTCAAAAAAATAGCGTGTTTTGACTAGATCATAAACAGGAAAAGCTAAATGAAACGGTTGCATAGCTAATGTTTGAATAGTGAATATTTGAATGTGCGAATTTTGGGAAGCTATTCCACTTTTCCAAATAAAAGACGATTGTTAGGTCATTATTCCTAACAATCGTCTTTCGTAATGAATGTTATGGATAAAGTAAACTATCTATTTTATGATGGAAACATCTCCTTTTTTGATGTATTCTTCTCCATTAAAACAAGTCACCTCTAAATAATAGCCAAAAACATCAGGTGGCAAATCACGTCCCTTGTATCTTCCATCCCAGCCAATATTTTTATCAGTAGTCTCAAACATTTTTTGTCCCCAACGATTGTAGACGACAAAATAAACTTCATCAATTGGATTTCCCCGAACAAAGAGAATGTCATTTTTACCATCGCCATTTGGTGTGAAAGCACTCGGAACAAAGATAAATGGCTCTTTGCAAATACCTTGATCTACGGCTACTTCTACCTGTCGAATACTTGAGCAAGTTCCTTTGGAAATTTCTACACTGTAAGTCGTTGTTTCTATTGGACTTGCAACTGGATTTCGAGCGTTAGGATTACTCAAAGTTTCGGGAGGCATCCAACGATACTCAAATTCATCCGTTAGATTTACATCAAGTTGTGAAGTACTTCCAACGATAATGGTGTCTGGATTAGCAGTTGCCATTACTTGTTCGGAATCTAAGTCTATTAGCTCAATGAATGTTTCTAAGGTATCTGTACAACCTACTTCGTTGGTTACTAATCCAATCAACTGTACACTTTCTTCTGGTCGAATAATTGGACGATTGGTATCATCTATACCAATAATAATTTCCTCTGGCAACCAACGATAAGTCAAGTTTTCTAGCCCTAGAGTATCTTGTACTGCCAGAGAGAAATTTTCGTTTGCACAAGCTAAAGTAGTATCTGGCACCACCAATCCAAAAGAAGGAATTTCTACTTCAATTGCATTGGATTTGAAGCAACCAAAGCTATCAATCGCTCTAGCATAGAAGGTCTGGAATTCTTGATCTACAAATACGGTTAGCATTTGATCAAAGCTAATCACCTCCGAGAAGTTGGAACTATCAGACCATTCGTATTCTGCGTCAATGTCCGCATTCATGAACAAAGTGATGTCCTGCGGCGAACAAAGCGTCGTATCTTGGCTAGACTCAAAACCAAAAGTTGGAAAGACATCCAATTCTACCGTTCGTACATCTTGACAAGCTCCTGCACCTGGACCATTAGTAACGGTCACCTGATAAGTCGTTGGTTCGCTAATCAAAATATCTGGATTGCCACTATTTGGATCGCTTAGTCCTTCGCTTGGTGACCAATTATACTCAAAATCAGGATTGAAATTTGGATTGATGAGTGTTGGATTATCTTGGCAAATGGTTTGCAGAGGAGGCAAGTTGATAGAAAACTCACGCACATTTATAATAAGGGAATCTTCTAGCACACAACCAAACTGATTAGTTGCTACGTACCGCAAAGTAGTCGTAGTATCTGCAAAGCCAAAGAAGGTTGGTGTCAAGGTGCTATCACCTTCGGTAATGTGGCGTTTTGGAAAATACTCGATGAAAATTTCGTCTTGCGGTCTGCCATTTTCCAATACAATTTGAACCGTTTGATCCTCACAAGTCCGAATGGTATCTCCAATTGGCTTGATGATATCTATACCATCTTCGTTGCGTACTTGGATGACTTGTTGACCTGAGCAGCCTAGTTCTGATTCTTTAACCTGAACCATCAATAATCCGTTATAATCGGCAGGTAACACAATAAAGTCATCCATAGTCATTTGCCCATCCTTATCTGTCCAAACGACTTCTACATTGACATTGGAGGGTAGTCTCACCTCCGTTTCTTGCTCACAAATATTGATAATATCAGGCAAACCAAAGTCAATTTCATCCACTAACTCTATGGTGAAGTCTTGCTGAATACTACAACCAGGACGATTAGGATCAGAAACGATAACGGTATAGTTGGTAGTCGCTTCAGGATTTGCAATTGGACTTGGCACATCCGTTGCATTTAAACCTGTAGCGGGCAACCATTCATAAACTAGATTAGGATTACCATTTGGATTCAATTCAATTTCGCCTCCACAAGTCGTAATCAAGCTATCTACATTCAAATCCAAAATATTAACTCGAATTGTATCTACTTTCGTCAATTCACAGGATTCATTATCGCTAATGGTTAATTCGACAATCAAATCTTGATTTTGTGTGAATGCTATGGAAGGTCTAGCTTCTGTGCTAGTTCCGCCATTACTAAATTCCCAGATGTAAGTCACACCTGCGGTATCTATTGATAAGTTTTCAAAAGTTAGAGAAGTTATCGCTCTACTACAACTATCTGCATTAGCATTAAAATCTGCAGTAAAACTTCTAGCTTCGACTTCTATTTCCTGACAAATGGTATCTGTGCAGGAAAGATCATAATTGAGCGTTAAACAAGCCTCAAATATCCCATTTTCAGGATAGGTAAAACTGATTGCGTCTCCGACTGCACTGCTATTTTCATTGTCTCCGAATAGCCAAATGTATTCTAAACCTTCTTGAGAGCTTTGATTAGTAAAATCAACCGTCGTACCGTCGCATTGTACCTCTGCATCAAAGCCCATCTGCAAATCGTTCCCAACGATGGCAACATTTATATCTAAAGTATCCAGACACCCCAAAGTGCTCTCTACGAATACGGTATAATCTCGACTGCCTGGAGTAGTAGAAACCTCTGGCATTCCTGTAGTTGCTCCTGATAAATTGGGATCATCGGAGACCCACTGGAAAGAAAGCGAGTCGCGACTAGGCGTTAGATTTCTAATAAAGATTTGAAAGTCTTCTCCTTCACAAACAGCAATATCTCCTGAGCTTTCAAAGACAGGACGATTTCCAGAAACTCTTACCGTATCTTCTAACACACAACCTGTAAAATCAGTAGCTCTTATGACATAGAATGTAGAAAACAAAGCGGAGACCTTCACCTCCTCATTCGCACCAATTTCGTTACCTTCTTCATCTATCCAAGTATATTCAGGATTTCCTTCTACTATGTTCGCAGAAAGCGTAATCGAGTCAGTGCATACGCTTAAATCCTTTTCTAAAGCTAACTCAAAACTTGCTAAACCATCTTGATCTAAGACAGGTATATTTTGCATTAAAGTATCACTACAACCATTTCCGAAAACGATAACTTCTATGTCATAGCGTCCCACATCAGGGAAAGTATAGCTCGGTGTTAAGCCTCTACCACGATAAGTTTTGATTTCCTCGTCTCCAAAATCCCAAAGTATAGAATCAGGTTCTCCTTCCACAGTAGCAAAGAACTTGGTTGTTAAACCATCAAAGCACCCTCTTTCTATACTAAAGTTGACTAACTCAGGTGCTGCTAGAACATTGACCGTTACTTCTTTCGTTAATTCACAAGCCCCATTGGGTGGAACGACACGCACAATATAAGTGGTAGTAGCTTCTGGAGAAACTCTGGGATTTGGAGCATTAGTATTGCTGATAGCTGTACTCGGTTGCCAACGATAGAGATTAACTGCGGTGGAATCAAATTCTGGATTTAGGTCTACACTGTCTCCTCGGCAGATAGTTAATTCATCAGGAATTAGGGCTATCGGATCATTAATATCTGTTTCAAAGGACCGTATAATGGTCTGTTCACAACTATTGAGGGATTGAACAGTCAGTGTTACTGTACCACTTGAACCTCTTGGGACACCGAAAGTAGGTTGCCGTTCATTCGATGTAATCACATTATTTCCGTAGACAACTTCCCATCTTCGCGATTCGACAAAAGAAACTGTATCTTGAGAAAGATCAACCAGAGTTACGTAAGAACTATCCTCGCAGTCAAAAGATTGAACGATGAGATCAGCCATTAAAGAATTCGGTTGCAAGTCTATTTCTCTTGTAATGGTATCGGAGCATATTTTTCCTGGTTCGACGATAAGTTGAATCGTATATTTACCATAATCGGGATAGGTATAAGTTGGATTTTCTTCTCTAGAGACCGCATTAGGATCGTTGATGTCAAAATTCCAAACAAAATCAGTTGCTTCCTCGCTTAATGAATTAAACTGAACTTCAAGATTATCGCATTGTACTTCGGGTGAACCAATAGCAGCACTCGTTTCTCGGCAAAGTCCGATATTATATTGAAAATCTCTTCGGGTGGAGGAGAGCAACTCTCCATCTCGGTATTCTTCCACACAAACTCCTACTACAAACTGCCCTTGTAAACCAGGACGAGCAAATAAAAATCCTCTTCTCGGATCAACCCGAAGTGGACGACCTGCGCCCAATAAATTGTCCAAATTAAAAGTGGGGTCTACCCAAGCCAATGTATCATAAGGTGGATCTGCGGGGGGTTGAGGTTGGGGCATATCACTATTGGCTCCCGTAAAAGGTGTACACAGACGATAGACTAGCGAATCGCCTTCTTCATCTATTGCTCCGTGGTCGTAAAATATAGGTTCATCCACACACACAAAAATGGGGGGCCATTCTTTAAATCGAGGACTAGAATTACATCCGCGCATTGCACGTTCTGTTAGTACTATATTGTAGGTGGCTCCTGTTTCTAGCGGCTCAACTACGTTCATAATGGTTTGATTTCGGCAGCAACGTTGATAAACAAACTCATAACCATCCGAAATGACTGTCAGGCTTACTGTATCTACGTAAGTGGACGTATGCACACAAACGTCACTCGGAATAATCAAACAGTTATTTTGGAAAATAGCTGAGAGCGTATCGTCTTGCGTAAATGGAATCATGACTTCTTGCAATAACATTCCCGTTCGCGCATTGAAGATACCGACAGAGGCAGGATCGTCAAATTGGGCATCTTCCTCGCCATAAAAACAATCTCGGTAAACGTTTAAGGTGATTTCATATTGTCCACCGCCCAAACAGCGATAACCAATTTCACCTCCTACAATGTGAGAAGCCTCACTTGAGTAGGAAAAAAAGCCAGTCAGCACTATGATGAGTGCTACCACTCTGAAAAAAGAGATATTTAACTTGTACCAATTAGAGGTGCTCATGCTCACGGGAATTCGATTTGTGATAAAGCATTTTAGCCATGCTTTCAAGCAGTCGTTTCAAAACTATTTCAATTTTAGTTTATGGAGGTTTTGTTTTTGTCAATTTATACACTCTTGATTACGAAAACATTCAACTACATGATAATCAATGTAATATCTTCATTGCGTAAGCGAAGGTATAGTGAGTAGTGACTAAGATAATACTATTTTCCGCCCTTTTGAGCGATTTAGACGACCTTTGGTGATAACTCATCCATCCAAATGATTGAATAAATCAGAATGATAATCCTGCTATGGATTCATTTCTTCTTATTTACGGATGCTTGGGCATATTGGTTTCTATTTCTGCCCTTTGGGTGAAAATAAATTTTCAGGGTAAAAATAGGAAAGCGGCTACAAACTTAACGCTTGTAGCCGCTTTCATGGTAAAATTGATATTGTAAACAATTATTCTTCGTAATTTGATTCGAAGAACTCATCGTAGCCTTGTACCGATTTCTTTTTCAAAATCTGCCGATAGTTTTCTTGTGTCACTGGGTAGAGTAAGTAATCTGAATCTTGTACGAAGTCATCGCTGTTTAATTCCACGTTTTTGTAGTATTTCATAGCTTCCTCTGCATTTTTGAAGCGTCGCACTACGATCAGAGGGATACGTTCTGCACCTGCTGGCGTTAGATATATATTGGAAATTCGCAATTTATCCGTTTGATGGTACTTGCGATTAAACTCCGCAATCTTAACCTTCGCATCAGTTAACGATACTTCTGGGTCTAATACGATAACCATATAATGTAATTTGTTAGGCTCGTATTTAAAGACACTTTGATCCCCACTTCCCCCACCTGGAATTGGACTGCCCGAAGAAGCCCCCAATAAACGTAGGATTTCTCTAGCGCGTTTTTGTTCATCTGTTTTCGGATATTTCGCAACTACATTCCTCAATTCTTTGATGTAAGCATCTTTGCCCTGCAAATTACCTTCGGTCATCGCACGAAGTAGCGCAAAACGCGCTTGTAGTGGATTATCCTTTCCAAATTTAGTATCTACTTGTTGCAAATAGTTATGTGCTTCTTGGTATTTTCCATCGGAGAAAAGTTGATAGGTTTGGTCGTAAAAATCATTAATCTCTCGCTCTTTCGCATTCACTTTTTGCGCGTAATTTGGATCGGTCAGCACCTTAGTAAATGGACTTTCTGGAAACTCTTCAACTAGCATCTCCAAATATCGCTTAGCATTTATGTTGTTACCCAAATCTTTATGCGCCAGATGTAAGTGATAAAGTGTCTCTGCTTTTTTCCGTGTTTCGGGAAATTCTCGGAGCAACTTCTCTAGTGTTTCCACTGATTTCTCAAAGTTTTCCAAACGCTCGCGGTACAGTACCCCTAGCTCAAACATCGCTTGATACTTGCTGACTCTTGCTGCTTCAATTTGTTGCTTCGATTGTGGAACACCTCTTAGTATATTGGAGACTTGCTCGTCTGAAAGCAGTTTGCTACTAGAAAAATTCAATTCCTCATCCTTGTCTTCTTCAATATCATCAGCAATGCCTTGCGAACTACTCCTTCGCCAGTTATCCGATAGGTTTCGATTGCCCCATTGTCTTTGGAAATCTCTCTTTCCTCTCTTCACATTACGATCATCGTAGGCCCAATACGAAGATTTGCTGCTTACCAACTGGGCAGGTGAACCTACCGCTCTTCCTGCCGAACTTGGTCTTCTGCCCGCAGCTGTTTTCGAGCTTTGCGCTCTTTTGATCGCAGCTTGCCGGCGTTCTTCGTCTTGTTTTTTCTTGATTTCAAAAGCCAAAGCACGTTTTTCTTCTGGCGTCATTTGTCCTACGCGAATCAGACTATCTTGCAATTCTACTCTCACGATACGCGCTGCTATTTCTTTCAATGTTCCACTCAATTGTTCCAATTCAGAATAGCGTTCGTCTTTTTTGGAAATATTAGGTAAAGCTTGGTTGAAATATTCACTAGCTTTTACATAATCTAGCTTTTCATAATAAATTCTTGCTAATTTCAAGAAGGACTCTGCTTGCTGTGCTTTGTTGGTTGTACCTTGTTCCAGAGCTAGCTCCAGATATTTTACTCCTTCAGTCTCTTGACTGTTTTGTAAATAAATCTCTGCAATAGCAAAATAAATACGATCTAAGTAATCAATGTTTTTCTCGTCTTTGGTCAGCTTTTCCAAATCCTTTATAGTCGTCTCTTGACTACTGTTTCCGCTTCGGTACTTATTGAGCAGTATACTCATTTCCGCACTGAATTGCATTTCGTACTCGGGGTTCAGTTTGACCACTTGTTCGTAATAAGCATACGCATCAGCATTGTTTCCTTTTTGCTCATTCATTTGTGCCAAAATGTAGTTGTAGCGCGCTCTATCTTTGCGTTCTTTGGTGGTTTCAATTGCTTTTTTCAAATATGCCATTGCTTCGTCAGGTTTCTGCTGTTTGAAAGCAAAGTGTGCTTGTAGAACAGGTAGTTCATTAGCGACCTGAGGATACAAATTGTCTTTACTATTCAACTGTCGTAAAAGATAAGCTGCTTGATCAAATTTATCTCTTTCAATATAAGTTTTAGCTAGCCAGAGTTGTGCTTCTTGATGAATAGGTTTGTGCTTAAACGATCCAGTTGGCTCATCTAATTTGATGTCATTATTTTGAACTTCTTCCTCTTTCTTCCTGTCGTTGTCATCTTCTTTAAGTTGATTTACTTCTACCTTTGGAGTCTCTGGCTTCACTTCTTCAGTCTTCTTAGGTACACTACGTCCCTTCTTCTTTGCTTTTCGGCGACGTGCTATTTCTTTACTTTTTTCTTTACGTTCCTTCTCGTAGGCTTTTCTTTTCTCTTTAGCAGTTTGCTCGCGTTCTTTTTTATCTTCCTCACGCTTCTTATCTCGTTCTTTACTTGCTTTGTTGCGCTCTTTCTTAGTTTTTGGCTTCGCTTTCGCCTTTTTCTTCTCTTTGCTCAGTAATGCTTCTGGACTAAATTCGGCAACCAAATATTCCAAAGTCTCCTCTGCTGCTTCATAGTCTTGCTTTAGGTATTGTGCTTTTCCTGCAAGCAGATAACAATCGTCCACCCAATGACTAGGATCATGTAAAGCCGCGACAATGGTTACTTTTTTGATTGCTTCATCCATATCCTTCGCTACCGCCGCTGGATTCTCTACTGCAACATAAGAATAGACAGGAAGTACTTTGCTATAATTTTCTGGATTCTGTGTACTCAATTCTAGGACAGAGGCATCATAAAGTTCTGTGGCATTGAAATAGCCATTAAACTCCGCAGTCACGTCGTGGTAGAATTTTTTGGTCTTGGAAACATCACTTCGCTTTTTTTGAGTTACACAGGCATTTGCCAAAATCGCAATAGCTGTTAAAATTATTATTTTCTTCATGAGTTTCGCTGTACTTTTGCGCAATAGAACGTAAAGTGTTAGGGTTTATGAGGTAATAAATTCGTGCTTCATCCTAAAAGGACGCAAATATCTAAAAAACTTATTAGGATTTAATTCTGTTCTTTAACGTCAAATTGGAGAAGTTATTGGAAAAGCTATTGCAAGTTTTTAGAGATTGTATTTTAGTTTTTGATACTAACTTTTTTTTGCTGAAAAAAGAAGCCTGTACATATGGAAAATAAGGAACAAACTTTGTGGGAACGGTTAAAATATACCTACCGACTAATCATTATGAATAATGACACTTTTGAGGAAGTCGGTTCTTACAGATTATCGCTCTTGAATGTATATGTCGTTTTGAGCACTATCGTTGTTCTAGTCGCGATTATGATGTGGATGTTAATCACTTACACGCCTTTGAAGCAATATATTCCAGGCTATTCTGAGCATTACAATAATCCAAGATTGATTGCGGAATTGACTTCGCAAGTAGATGAATTAGAGCAAGAGCGTCAGAATCGTGATTTTTACATTCAGAATCTGCAGCAAATGCTATCTGGAGATGTAGAAGAGATTGCAGATGTGCAACAGGAAATAGAGAGTACCCCCGATTCCACAGCGCGTTTGTTGCCAAGTGAAGAAGAAGAAAAAATTCGCGAAGAAATGCAAAATGTGGTAAACGAACCTGCCAGTTTCTTACGAACCAATGGTACAGCGTCCCAGTCTTTGGAACAATTACATTTTATTCCACCCATTTCGGGGGAAATTAGTAAGGGATTTGATGAAGAAACCGAGCATTATGGAATCGACTTAGTTGCTCCAAAGAATACAGCAATCAAAGCCGTGATGGATGGCTATGTTTTCTTTGCAGATTGGACAATGGAAACAGGTAATGTGATCGGTTTGCAACACGCCAATAATACGGTTACTTTCTACAAACATAATTCTTCTTTACTCAAAGAAATTGGAAGCTTTGTGAAAGCAGGTGAAGCCATTGCAGTCATCGGAAACACAGGTACTAAAACGGATGGGCTGCACCTACATTTTGAGCTTTGGCACCATGGTAAAGCAATTGACCCTTCTGAGTACATTACTTTCCTGTAATAATTAGCCAAGTAGTTAAGATAGAATCGGGCAGTTTCTAAGCATTAATCGTTTCTATTGCTTTTTTGCTTTCTAGGTATTCACTTGGTACTACTCCAAATTGCTTTTTGAAACATTTAGAGAAATAAGAAGCAGTATTAAAACCAGTCATGTACATAATTTCTTTGATGGTATAGTCACTTTTTTCAAGTAACTGAACTGCTCTTTTCAGGCGAACAGTACGCATAAATTCGCTAGTAGATTGTCCAGTCAATGCTTTCAATTTTAGATACAGCTTACTTCGACTGATGTACATCTCTTTGACCAAAGCCTCGACATTGAATTCTGAATCAGACATATGATCTTCGACGATGGAAACCGCACTTTTCAAGAATTCTTCATCAGCGGAAGTCACCGCAATTTCTTCAGGTTCTAAGATTACTTCCTGACGGAAACGCTTGCGTAACCGCTCACGATGAAGATGTATGTTAAGCAACTGTGTTCTTAGAATATCTAATTTGAAAGGTTTTACCACATAAGCATCCGCCCCTGTTTGCAAGCCTTCTAATTCATCTTCTGATGCTGACTTTGCAGTGAGTAAAACTACTGGGATATGGCTAGTCAAGTGATTGGTTTTCAGTGCTTCGCATAATTCAAATCCGTTCTTATTAGGCATCATTACATCACTTACAATAATATCGGGCAGCGATGCTAGTGCAATTTCATATCCTTTTTCTCCATCAGCTGCTTCGATGATTCGGAAATCGTTCTGAAAGCCTTCTTTGATAAAACGTCGAATATCTGAATTATCATCTACAAAAAGCAGCAGTGGTAATTCTTCACCCCGCTCTTCCAGCGTATCACCTGAAACGTTAGCAGTATCCCCAAAATAGGAAATTGGCTCTGCAACTAAATACTCAAGCGGATCAGAGCTTGGGTCAAATTTTTCTAGGCGTGATTGATCTACTTCTGACTTCAAATAAGCTTTTTTCTCCATTGGTAAGCGCACGATAAAACACGAACCTTTTTCTTTTTTGCTTTCTACATCAATTGTACCACGATGCAATTCTACTAAACTCTTGGTATAAGCCAAACCAATGCCCGCTCCGTCCTTATTTTCTTTTTTTGAACCTTCCTTGTAAAAACGCTCGAATATTTTATTCAAACGCACCTTGGAAATTCCAGAACCTGTATCATCCACACGAATTTCAATATATTGTCCATCAATCGTTTTAATTGCTCCTTCTTTCTCCAAAATACTCAACTTAACATTCCCTCCCGTTGGCGTGAATTTGAAAGCGTTAGAGAGTAAGTTGTACAATACCTTTTCAACTATATCAGGATCAAAATAAGTGAGTATGGATTCTTCTTTTCTAAATTTGAAATAAATGTTCTTCTTGTTAGCTAGAAATTGAAAAGGCTCTGTTATTTCTTCCGTGAAAGCACTGATATCACCTTTCGCAACGCTCAAATTAAGACTACCTTGATCTAGTTTTCTAAAATCTAGCAGTTGGTTGACCAAGCGTAGCAAATACTTAGCATTCTTATACATATAATGATATTGCTGTTGCATTCGATCGGGGGAAATTGTTCTTCCTTTTTCCAAAATATGCTCTAGTGGTGCAATAATCAAAGTGAGTGGTGTCCGCAATTCGTGAGAAATATTGGTAAAGAATCTCAACTTCATTTGATTCAGTTCTTCCAATTTATCTCGCTCCATATGATGCAAAGTCAACTGGTGTTTTTCGTGTACGCTAATCACCGTGTAGCGTCGGAATAGCCAGAGTGCCAATCCAAACAAGGCAATGTAAAATACATAAGCGTACCAAGTCATCCATAAAGGTGGGTTGATCTTGATTCTTAATTGCGCAGGTTTTTCTGTCCACACACCATCAGAATTGGATGCTTTTACTAGAAGCGTGTAATTGCCGTGAGGCAGACTAGTAAAAGTAGCCGCTCTTTTATTAGTTGTGGTATTTATCCATGCTTCATGATACCCTTCTAACTTATAAGCATATTGATTTTCTTCAGAAGCGGCGTAATGGAGTGCCGCAAATTCAACGGAGAAATCATTTTGCTTGTATTTTAAAACAAAGTCATCCGTTGTATTAATGGATTGTTGCAAGATAACTTGACCATCTAATTCCTCTTCTGGGTGTACTTCGGTGTTGTTCACCCAAAGTTTTGTGAAAACCACTTCGGGAGCAATGGTGCTGCCTTTGATATTGTTAGGATAGAAGCTATTGAATCCATTTACTCCACCAAACAATAGCTCCCCATCATCTTTTTTAGTGCTGGCAAGCTCCAAAAACTCACTAGCCTGCAATCCATCATTGACTGTGTAGTTTTCAAATTTTTCTATGCTGGGATCGAATTTGGACAGACCCCGATTGGTTGCGATCCATAAATTACCTTCAATATCCTCTTCTATACTTTTAATAGAATTATTAGGCAGTCCGTCATTCTCCATAAAGCGTTTAAACTGAAGTGTAGCTTGTCCATATCCGTCCATGACTTTATTGAGTCCACCACCATACGTCCCGATCCAAACCTGCCCAGTAGCATCTTCGTATATTTCAGAAATATAGTTATGACTAAGTGAAGTTTGATCGTTATTGATGTGTTTGAAGAGCCGTATCTTAGGTTTGGTTTCTAAGGTTTGTTCCGTTGGAATTAGGGTTAAGCCATCAGCTGTGCCCACCCATATGTGTCCTTTACTGTCTTCAAAAACTTTTCTAATGATGTTACCACTTATTCCGCCTAGTTTCTCCAAGGCAGTTTCCTCGTAAGAACCATTAGATTCGGGAATCCAGCGATACAGACCACCACCGTAAGTTCCAATCCAAATCACCCCACGCTGATCTTGCAATAAAGAAAAAATAGAATGACTGATAGGGAATATTTTATCACTAATTATAGCTTTTTGCTCAAGTTCTATTCGTTGCAAAAAGGGTCGATCTTCTGATCCAATAAAGAGATATTTCTTATCATTCTGTAGCACTTCTTCTAAGGCAAATATTCTCGTTCCTTTGATATTCACTCTTTCAAATTCATCATAGTCATTGTCAGCGGTTGAACGATGCAGAAACAAACCCCCACCTTCTGTACCCACCCATAAATTACCTTTACTATCTTCTTCAATGGCTCGAACCTCCTTGTAAGTATTTCCATTCACTTTGAAATTATCGCCGTAGTGGTAAAATGCTTTACGTTCTGGATTAAATTTGTTAACTCCACCTCCGTTGGTTCCCACCCAAATGACCCCCGTTTTATCCTTGTATAGAGATTTAATTACGTTTTTGCTTAGACTAGAAGTTTTGCCTGTTTCCGAAATAAAGGAAGACTTCAGTTGCAGAGGTGTATGCCTGTCAGATGATTCGAAGCAAAAAAGTCCAGTGTAGGTGCCTGTCCAAATCCTTCCTAGATTGTCCTTGACCGTAGTCTGCTGGTTGGGAATACGGCTTACTCTTTGAAATGCAATGGTATTGCCGTGATTAGTTTGTTGGAAAAGTCCAGTGTTATTGCCCACTACGAGCATTCCATTGTCATCAATGGTAATTGAACTTACCAGTTGGTCTTTATTTTTCGGGTTAAATATAACCTTTTTGAAATCGAACTCCTCTACCTGACCACGTGCGGTACTGTGATATAAGCCTCTTTGATTGCCAATCCAAATGTTGCCACTTTTATCTTCGATAATACTGTAAACTCTTGAGATTCCTCCAACTGGGTTTTGGGGCAATCTTATTCTGTGAATCACAGGCTTTTCGTTTTCTGCTTTGCTAGGTACCAACAGATTCAGCCCCTCTAGGTTTCCTATCCAAATTCTCCCTTTAGTATCTGTGTAGAGGAAGGCTATATGATCGCTGGATAAACTGTTTGGATCATCTGTTTTGTGACGATAAGAACTAAACTGCTCACTCAATGGGTCAAACTTATTCAGTCCTGCACCCGTAGTTCCGATCCAGATATGACCATTCTGATCTTCTGTGATCGCATAAATCAGGTTACTATTTATTGCATTTCCTTCATCGGGTGAAGGTTTGAAAATGGTAAAGTTGTACCCATCATAGCGGTTGAGTCCATCATTTGTTCCAAACCACATGAAGCCTTTGCTATCTTGAAAAATACAGTTGATGACTGCTTCCGAGAGTCCATCTTCAACTGTAATTTGATCAAAGAGAATCTGATCTTTCTGCGATCGTCCCCAAAAGCTGTTTAAACAGATAAGTCCAAATAGAAAAATATATTTTATAGAAGTCCTAAATATCATACTTGCAATTTCCGAATTAAGTATGTTTCTAAAAGAATAAATGGTTACGAAAGTAGTATAAATGTTGAATTACAAAATAATATTCCTCAATTATAAACTAACCATCGCTTTAATGACTCCTGCTTTGGGATCAAGCCAACCATCAAAATGTTCGATCATTTCTTCAAATCGGACTCTATGTGTGACGAAAGCATTGGTTGGAAAATTGCCTGTTTTCAAACTATCAATTACCAATTCAAAGTCTTCCCGCGTTGCATTTCTGCTACACATTAAGGTTGTTTCTTTTGCGTGAATGGCAGGATGCTTATAGGTTAGCTTTCCTTTTGAAAGCCCTACCAAAACATAGCGACCTCCGTGCGCCATGTAATCGGGACCGCTTTCCAAAGCTCTCCTATTACCTGATGCATCAAACACTGCGGTCGCTAAATCTCCAGCAGTAATTTCTGAAATTTTCTCGACTGGATATTGAAGGGCATTCACTGTGAAATCAACACCAATTTCTTTTTTCGCAAATTCCAAACGAGATTCTACAACGTCTACTGCAATTACTTTAGCACCTCGTATTTGTGCTAACTTCATAATGCCCAGACCAATTGGACCGCAACCAACTACTACTATATATTCTCCAGCTGTCAGGGCTGCTCGTCTTATGGCGTGCGCCCCAATCGCTAGAGGCTCAATGATGGCAATTTCTTCGTAGCTTAATTCATTGACACGAAGTAGAATATCCGCAGGCACAGTAATTTGTTCTTGCATTCCACCGTCTGTGTGTACTCCCAATACTCTTATGTTCGTACAACAGTTGGGCTTTCCATTTCTGCAAGCAATACAATTTCCGCAACTAATGTAAGGCATAATCACTACTTTGTCTCCTACTTTCACATTGTTTACTTCCGCTCCAATTTCAAGCACTTGCGCACCCAACTCGTGCCCCAAAATACGTGGATACGTAAAAAAGGCTTGGTTACCAGCGTAAGCATGTAAATCTGTTCCACAAATGCCAATGGTTTTAATTTTTAACAATACCTCGTCTTTTTGATAATTAGGCATTGCTTTTTCTTTGAGTGAGAATTGCTTTGGTTCTTCGCAAACGATGTATTTCATATTTTATTTATTTCTAAAATTGGAGCGGCCAAACTAGGTTTTCGTGTCTAATTCAATTAATTCTAGTTAGTTTACAACACATTTGTTACCAAACAAAAGTCATTTGTTCTACTTTAGCCAAAACACTTCTTTGACCTTTAAGCCAAGCTATAAACAAACAAAAAATACGTCTATTTATTTAAAATCAATGGATGATAAGGTGTGAGTGCCTTTTGAATCTTCATACTTTAATTCTCACTCCTAGACTCTTTTTTGTTTCTTGCTTAGCTCGCCACCTATTGGCGGCTCGTAAGGGATTTTTAGAGGAGGAACTTTTATTATATCGCTTGCAAAACAAAAAGAACACTTTAAACACACATCAAACATGAGTCAAACCAACGCGCCTGTAGTTGCGAAGAGCGTTTTAGTACCTTTCATACTAATCACTTCTTTATTCGCATTGTGGGGATTTGCCAATGACATCACTAATCCAATGGTATCGGCTTTCAAGAAAGTGTTAGAACTAGATAACTTTCAAGCCTCCCTCGTTCAATTAGCATTTTATGGTGGTTATTTTACGATGGCTTTACCAGCCGCTATTTTTGTGAATAAATATTCTTACAAAAAAGGAGTTTTATTAGGCTTAGCACTTTATGCTGCTGGTGCGTTGCTCTTTTTCCCTGCTGCTGCTTATGAAGCATTTGGCTTCTTCTTGGCAGCACTTTATATCCTAACTTTTGGGCTTGCATTTTTAGAGACCACTGCCAATCCTTACATCCTTTCTATGGGCGATCCAAGTACAGCTACGCAGCGACTAAATTTGGCACAAGCTTTCAATCCGATTGGCGCACTAGGAGGTTTAATCGTCGCACAAAGATTCATTCTGGGTTCGCTAGAATCTGATAATTTAGATGCTAATGGCAATGTGATTTACGATACGCTTAATGAATCTGCAAAGGCAGTGATCAGAACTGCCGATTTGCAGGTCATTCGCAATCCTTACGTCATTTTAGGATTAGCGGTCATCGGCTTTTTTGTAGTAATTGCCTTAATGAAGATGCCTCAAAATAAAGATCAAGAGACAAAAGTCAGTGTAGGAGATTCTATCAAGAGGCTCTTCAAGTCAGGGAAGTTTGTTTGGGGTGTTATTGCACAAGCCTTCTATGTCGGTGCACAAATTATGTGTTGGACTTACCTGTATCAGTACGCAGAATCCATTGGTATTGATAATCAATCCGCTGTTACTTACGGCATCAGCGCATTAGTGATTTTCCTTGTAGGACGATGGGTAGGAACTGCTTTATTGAAATACATAGATGGTGGAAAATTGTTGTTTTATTTCGCTATTGGTGCTTTGATTTGTACAGTAATTACCATTTTCACAACTGGAATGATTGGACTTTATTCCTTGGTGGGTATTTCATTTTTCATGTCCATCATGTTCCCAACCATTTATGGAATCGCGTTAGAAGGACAAGGCGAAGACGCAAAATTCGGTGCTGCCTTTCTGGTTATGGCAATTGTAGGTGGAGCGTTGATGCCAACACTTCAAGGCATTATTTTGGACATAGGAGGAAAAGGATATACCGATGTTGAAATATTAGGTGTTCCTGAAGTTAATTTCTCTTTCATTCTGCCAGCAATGTGCTTTGTTGTTATTGCTTATTACGGAGTAAGAGTTTTCAAAAACAATTTTTCATAAATGAGTCAAACGAAAAGATACTGCTTTGCTTGCGATCTCAAAGATGATTCTGAATTGATTGCTAAGTATAAAGAATATCATGCGGCTGGAAATGCTTGGCCAGAAATCACGAAAAGCATTAAAGAAGCTGGAATTACAGATATGCAAATCTACTTGACGGGTAATCGGATGTTTATGATTATGGAAGTAGATGAAACTTTTGATCCTGAACGTAAGGCAGAAATGGATGCGAACAATGCTAAAGTGCAAGAGTGGGAAAACTTAATGTGGGGTTTTCAGCAAGAATTACCTTGGGCGGAAAAAGGGGAAAAGTGGATTATGTTAGATAAGATTTTTCAGTTAGGAGAGTGATGCACATAAAAGATTGATCCTTAAAAAGGAAAATTAACTACTACTTTTCAAGCAAGCACGATACACAATATCTGTTGCTTTTTGCCAAGAATATTTTTGGCGCTGTTCTTTGCCCAATTCTACCAGTTGCTGTCTCAAATCGGCATTATTTAATATTCGCTGCATTGCTATACTGATTTCGTTCATCTTAAATGGATTGACTAAGATAGCAGCGTCACCAACAACTTCTGACATGGAAGATTTTTCGCTTGTAATAATTGGTACTTCGCAGTGCATTGCCTCTAGTAATGGTACTCCGAAGCCTTCAAAGGTAGAAACATAAGTCAATGCGAAAGCAGTTGCCATTAGTTGAGGTAAAAGAGCATCGTTTACATAACCCAAAAATTCAATATCTGCTTGATGTTGTGCGTTTTCGTAAGCATCTTTCACTGCCCCTGTTTGCCAACTGAATCGACCTGCAATCAGTAATTTCAAATCACTTCTCGTTCGTCTTTTGAAGTCATCGAATGCCGCAATTAAGCGATGTACATTCTTCCTTGGATGCACTGCTCCAATGTAGAAAAAATAGTCTTTTTCACCTGAGAACTGCGCTTTGATTCCTGTCTGTTCTTTCTTTGAAATTGGCTGAAAAACATCTCGAACACCATTGTAAGAAACGCTAATTGATTCACTGTCAATGGAATGTAGATCTAGAATGTCTTGCTTTGTAAATTTAGAGACTGTAACAATTTGGGTGGCTTTTCGCAAAAACTGCGGCATAAATCGGCAATAATAAAAGCGATCTCGAAAGCGCATCTGCTCGGGGAAATGTGCATATGCCAAATCATGCACGACTAGAACAGTGGGAACTTTAGTTCGCAGTGAGCAAAAGTTATCAGGCGATAAAAAAATGTCTGCTTTGTATTTTTTTAATGCTCTAGCCACTGCATACTCAAACCAAATATAAAACAGAATGGGATGGCGCGCAGGTGGAGAAAGTACAATAGGGTTTACATTTTCAGCAAAAACAAATTGCTCTTCAAAAGGACGATCAAAGAAAAAAAGAAACTCATGCTCTGGATGTTGTTCCACCAACCTTTTGGATACTTCATAAGTAAACCAACCAATGCCTTCAAGCTTATTTTTGAGTAAGAAACGAGTGTTGATCGCTATGCGCATGGAGGGAAATGTGGATTTGCCAAGTAATTGGAAAAGACTTCTTTTATTCTAAATTTCAGCGGTTTTGTTCGATCAATTGCTCGCAAGCTCTATCTAACATTTCATATACTTTTTCAAAACCGTTGTCATCCCAATAAGGATCAGGAACGCTAATGTCTTCTTTTGGATAAAGATAATTCATTATCATTTTAACCTTACCTTTATGTTTCTCTTCTTGATTGAGCTGCAATATATTTTCGTAATTGGAGGCATCCATTGCCAAGATGAGGTCATATTCTTCTAAATCTTTGGCTTGAAACTGCCGCGCGCGTTGGTCAGTAATGTCAATGTTGCGCTTTCGAGCTGTTTGAATGGAACGCGGGTCAGGAAGCTCCCCAATGTGCCATCCACCTGTTCCAGCAGACCTCACTTGCCAGTCTAATTTTTGCTCCTTTACTTTTTCTTTCAAAATTCCTTCTGCTAAAGGGGAGCGACAAATATTCCCGAGACAAACCATTAATATTTTCAAAACCTAATTTTTAATGCATCGGAGGACGCTCACCACTAAAATCAGTTCGCGCAACATACACAATTATGATTCCAGCAATAATCATTACGATGCGAATAACGAATCCAAATAATGCACCTGGAGCATCAATCCAAGTCAAGAAGGAAAGTTTCAGACCAATCATGCTTAAAATGAGCGCAAGAAAGCCATAAATAAAAAGCAAAAAGCCAATCAATGTCCAGAGTCCTTTTTTCTTCAACATATCAATAGTAAAAATGAAGTTTTATGTTACTGTCGCTATATTTAAAAAAGGATACAACAAACTTGCTGCGAGAACAAATACACACAATCCTTTTCGTTTAATTATAACCACTACCTAATCTGAAAACCGCTTTTTCTCTTTTTTGTTGGCGGTATTTGGCTTGAAAATGGTCAAAATCAGTCAAAAAAGGAGGTAAAGTGTTAAAATACGACCGGCGTCGTAAATAAACTTGATATTACGACACGAGTCGTATATATTTGCATCGTGGTTTTGATATAGCTATATAAAAACTCGCATTGAGCAGCTAGGCTATCCGAATTCAATAGTTCGAGTTGCTTAAAAAACGTACACAATGAAAGAAGAAAAGCATTTTCAACCGACGGAATCAGAATTGGAAATTTTGCAGGTGCTGTGGGAAAATCAGCCTTGTGTTATCCGATTGGTGCACGAGCAATTGGTTGCTAAAAGAGAAGCAGACAATCGCGATGCAATTGGATATACAACGATTTTGAAGCAAATGCAAAGAATGCTCGATAAAGGAATGGTCAATCGCGAGAAAGAGGGCAAAGCTCATCTTTATACCGCCGTGCCAAAGGAGCTAGAGATTCAACAACGACTTTCTAATCAATTACTTAAAACTGCTTATAAAGGCTCTGCACTAAAATTAGCGATGCACGCCTTGGGGCAATCCGACACTCCGCAAGAAGAGTTGGAGGAGTTGAGAAAATGGTTAGATCAACAAAATGATAAGTAATGAACGAATTGATTATCAATAAACTAGCTTTGTTTTCAGAAGTCTTAGGTTGGACTTTGGTCCATAGCCTTTGGCAGATTGGCTTGGTAGCAATTGTACTTAAAATTGTATTGCAATTCGTACCACAGCGCAATGCAACTGTTAAATACGGATTATCACTATTCGCACTTTTAGCAATCGCTACTTGGACAGCCATCACTTTTGGACAGCAACTGCAAGCTGTAGATTTCACCTTCAGTGCTGGCTTAGAAGATACGACTATTGCTTTGCCAATATCGGAAGCTACGCCCGCTCCTCAAGCAGTGGATATGGAGTCGTTAATTAATATCGTTGCTGGTCAGTTGAATGGCTATTTGCCTTTATTGAGTAGCATTTGGTTGCTTGGAATTGGCTTACTGCTCGTTCGTTTACTACTGAATTACAAGCAGTTGCATCGCTTAGATCAACAATACGTTCAGTTGCCAAGCGCAGAATGGCTCAATCGAATGAATCGCTTCTGTAAACAATTAGGAATCACCCGATCTGTAAATCTATTGCTTTCAGAACGCATCAGCGAGCCGATCACTTTTCGTCATTTTCGCCCTGTCATTTTATTACCTGTAAGTATGATGTCTGGTCTGACGACTGCTCAAATTGAGACTTTGCTGCTGCATGAATTGGCACATATTCGTCGCCATGACTATCTCACCAATTTATTCCAATCCGTACTGGAAATTCTTTTCTTTTTTCATCCTGCTGTATGGTGGATCTCGCGAATTGTGCGTGAGGAACGCGAGCATTGTTGCGATGATTTGGTGCTGCGGCATCAACAACATCCTATGCTCTACGCCGAAGCACTTTTGCAAATCCAAGCTAATCATTATTCATTAAAAACAAATTTAGCGATGTCAGCAAAAGGAAATCACAAGCCCTTCACTACCAGAATCCAACGATTGTTCGGAAAATATCCAACACCTAATTCTATTGCTAGAGGAACACTGGCTGTATTACTCATTTTGGGTGCATTGTCTGTTTTTGCATTCAACTTACCTGATGAGTCATTAGATAATTTTGCAGTAGAAAAAGAAGAAATCACCGTTCAAAAAGATACTTCAGGTCAACCTGAAAAAGTATTGGTCGTAGTAGATTTGGAAGGCGATAAAGCTAAGCATATCGAATTGATTACAGACAAGCCAGTGAATGAATTGAAGGATGAAAATATAAAAACCTTCCTAGCAGAAAATGGTGTCGGTGTCAACAATCATCAAATCAAGCGAATAGATATTCACTCCTTAGATGATGCGAATCCTAATCTAGCCATTATTAAACACAAGAATGAACTAGAAGGAGAAGATCGAGATCGAGTTGTTCGCTTAGTAGAAATTATCAGCGAGGGCGATGAAAAAGTAGATACGATTGTTATGATGGAATTGGAAAAACAAACCATCAAGACTCGACCTTTTGACGAAGAGAATAGTGGTCAAATGTATGTTTCAGGAAATCTAGAGACAGGAACATTAGTTTTCGATCCAATCGACTTGAGAATGGATACTCTTGGACATCCTGAAAAGAAGAATGTTTCTACTGCTGCAAAGGTTAGAGAAGAATCGAATTTACAACCACTCTACATTTTGGACGGAAAAGTAGTCAGCAAGCAAGAAGTGGAGGAAGTGAACTCTAATAACATCAAACAAGTTCTTGTCCACAAAAATGAAAAAGCTGTCGAGCGTTTTGGGGAAAAAGGACGTGATGGTGTTGTAGAAATCATCACTAAAAAAGGAGAAACTGTTGGAAAAGTAAATGATGAAGAAGAAAATAAGTCTAAAGTCACCGTTGTTGGTAAAGTAGAGAAAATGGAAGACGATCCTTTATTCATAGTGGATGGTGAAGAATATAATCGCGATTTGAAGACATTAGAGGCTAAAGATATTGAGTCCGTCACGGTACTCAAGGGAGACGATGCAACTAATAAATATGGAGAGAAGGGAAGTAACGGCGTTGTTGAAATCACACTGAAGAAAAAGAGTTTCAAAAAGAAAAGCAAGCAAGATGGTTATGAAACAAAAATCATCATTAGTAAAAAGCAAGCAAAATTATCCGAAGATGCACTCATTATTTTAAATGGAGAAGAATACAATCGTCCTTTAGAATCAATTGATCCAGAAAATATTATGAGTGTAAACGTCTTTAAGGGCGAAGAAGCAGCAAGGGTATATGGGGAGAAAGGAGAGAATGGGGTAATTGAGATAGTTGCTAAAACTCGCAAGTCAAAAGAAACTAAAAGAAGAAGAGCATTGATAGCAGAGATGACGCGACCGTTGGCGACAGTCACCGCTGATGAACCATTAATTATATTAGATGGCAAGGTGCATCAAGGTAATTTTCAGACGATTGATAGAAGGAAAATTGCAACAGTTAACGTAATAAAGGATGAAAAGGCTATTGAGAAGTATGGTGAAGAAGGAAAAAATGGCGTTATTGAAATTACAACTAAGAAAGGAGCAAAAAAAGCAAACTTTGCCAATGATACCTTCAAGGTCTTCCCAAACCCAAGTGATGACCTCGTTCAGATTCAAGGAGAATTGCAGCAAGACACTCGAATTATTATTGAGATTTGGGACATGAAAGGAGCGTTGGTGCAGGAGCTAGTGAATGGCACATTCCAAGGGAATTTAGGAACAAAGTGGAATGCAAAAAATGCTACGCCCGGCACTTATATTGTCAAAATCACAATGGATGGAAAAGTGTCTTCTCAAAAAGTCATAATCAGGTAAAGACGAAATCAATATGGAGTTATAGGCAGAGGCTTGGTGAAATTACCAGCCTCTGCTTTTAATTTGAAACTAAATAGTCAAGGGTTGCCTTGTCAGCTTCTTACCGCTCAGCTTGCAAAAGTGAAATTAGTCAAGACAAAGGTGGATAGTTTCGTAAACCAGAATACAAACAAAGCGCGTTTTTGCGCCTGGACCAGCACACTCAGCTGTAACAACGAAGCCAGAGGTGAGTAGAGTATCACATATTACAGTTGAGTGTAGCTTGCCTACCTAATTTTTATCCACTCAAATTTATGTCAGAAAAGATTTGCTACCTAGCAAACGCCACCGAACGCTTCTCCCGAATCACTGTCACTTTAATCTGCCCAGGATACTGCATTTCGTCCTGAATTTTCTGCGAAATCATAAAGGACAAATCATCTGCGTATTGATCGGTCACTTTATCGCTAGAAACAATAACGCGCAACTCTCGACCTGCTTGCATTGCATAGGCTTTATGAACCCCTTCGTGGCTCATCGCTAATTCTTCTAGTTCACCAATTCGCTGCAAATAACTTTCTAGGATTTCTCTTCTCGCGCCTGGTCTCGCTCCCGAAATGGCATCACACGCCTGCACGATTGGCGAGATCATATTATTCATTTCCAATTCGTCGTGATGCGCTCCAACTGCATTACAAACAATCTTACCTTCTTTGTATTTTTCACAAATTTTCATCCCCAAAATTGCGTGCGACAACTCAGATTCCTCTTCGGTCACTTTTCCAATATCGTGCAAAAGACCTGCTCTTTTTGCTAGTTTGGCTTGCTTTGCAGAGAAACCTAATTCTGCTGCCATCGCTGCACAAAGATTCGCGGTTTCGATCGAGTGCTTCAATAAGTTCTGACCATAAGAAGAACGGAAACGCATTCGACCGACCATCTTGATTAAGTAAGGATCAAGTCCGTGAATATCTAAATCAATTACGGTTTTCTTACCAATTTCGATTATTTGCTCCGTGAGTTGTTTGCGCGTTTTAGCTACCACTTCTTCGATGCGCGCAGGATGAATTCTCCCATCCGTCACCAATCGTTTTAAGGACAAGCGACAAACTTCTCGACGAATTGGGTCAAAGCTAGAAATCACAACTGCTTCGGGCGTATCATCTACTACGATTTCTGCGCCTGTCGCGGCTTCCAGCGCCCGAATATTCCGCCCTTCTCTACCAATAATCTGACCTTTCAGATCATCTGAATCCAAATTGAAAACGGAGACGGTATTTTCAATCGTATATTCCGCACACATTCGCTGAATGGTCTGAATGACGATCTTTTTGGCTTGTTTGTTGGCATCCATTTTAGCTTGCTCTACTGTTTCCTTCACGATTGCCATGGCATCGGTTTCTGCTTTGGCTTTCACTGCTTCTAGTAATTGCTCCTTGGCTTCCGATTCTGATAGCATTGCTACTTTCTCTAGCTCTTTGATGCGAATTTCATTGGCTTTGTCGAGTTCCTCTTTTTTCTTAGAAACGACTTTTAATTGCTTATCCAAGTTCTCGCGAATGGAAGCCAATTCCGTTTCTTTAGATTCCAATTCCGCGCGCTCGTGCTCTAGCTCTTCGTACTCTCCTTCAATTTGGTCTTTGCGCAGTTGTATTTCCTTTTCGATGTTCTTGACTTCCGATTCTCGATCTTTTAAATCTAACAACTGCTTAGATTTATGACTATCGAAGTCTGAGCGCAACTTGGAAAACTTGTCCTTCGCTTCCTGAATTTTCTTTTGCTTGATGCTTTCATTTTTCTGAGCAGCTCTGTCCATTGACTTTTCTGCCTTGTGTTTTGCATCTGCAACAATGCGCTCCGCAGAAGAACGTGCTTCTTTCAGCACATTGTCCGCTTCTAAATTCATGGCTTTGACTTGCCCTTCATTTTTCTTCTGAAAAAGGGTGCGCACTAGGAAAAATCCTATAACCGCGCCTACTATGAGTCCGCCAATAATGGCGAGTATTCCATCCATGGTTTTAATGTTTAATGATGTTTTAGTTGCTGGCTAATAGCGATCAGCAAAATTGCATCAATGATTTAAGTGAATACACTTAGAGTAGTCAATGGCTATTTTCGATAGATTGTAATAAAATAATTATCAATTAGTCTCAAAAAATGCTAGAATCCGATACTTTAAGATTCCTATCTTAAAGATAATATTTGCTCGTTTCCTAACGAGCCTACACCAATACTCGTTAAGAAACGAGTAAATAAGCATGTTAAGTTAGGAAACTGAACATATCCAATTTCGATTGAAATTGAATTAGTTTTTGGATTCTAATTTATTAGACAAAAAGCTAAAAACTACTTCAAAGCCTGATCGAGGAAGGCATCTAGTTGGGAGAGTTTTTCTACCAATTGTGGATCTTGCGTAGTACTTAATGATTGACGGATTTTGTACAAATCAACGGCATAGGTCAAAACAGTCATCGCTAGACAATCTTGCTTATCCTTATTTGGATAGTTCAACTGAAAACGATTGACTTGTTCATTCACATCTTTCACAATTTTACGGATAGCTGCTTCATCACTTGCCTTGACTTTCAGTGGGTAAGGACGCCCTGCTATTAAAACTGTAATCTGCTTTGTCGCTTGCTCCGTCATCAAATATTTAATAATGGGTATTAAGTAAGTGTGATTATATTATAGATTAATATGACTTTTATCTCATCTATATATTCTTTGCGAAAAATTTTACTCCATAAAGTTTGTTTCTCTCTAAAAGAACTGCTGAATTTTTTCTTGGAAAAAATTCAGCTATTTCAAAGTTTTATAACGATGAGAATAACTTACTCAAAATATTAAAAACTATATCAACTATTCTGCAAGTAGATAATAGCGTTAATTTTTATATTTGCAACTGTTGAATCAAC
>JBCDFY010000006.1:0-63534 GCA_039176995.1 Bacteroidota bacterium | reverse complement strand
GTTTTTTTGAAGCTCGAAAAGCTAAGGCTTTTCTCGCTTCTCAAAATTTAAATAAACTTAGATTACACTGTAGTGAGTCTACATTCAAAAAGTTTAATTGTGTGCAACTTAGGAGGAACGTAAAAAAGGGTCGTACATAAAAATCAAAAACCTAGGTTAAATTGAAGTTAAAAGGACGGTAGATTTTTGAAACAAGTAGAAAGTATTGAAAATTGAAGTATTTAAAGATTCCTGCTATGAAAATCTATGTGTTTACTTTATTGCTTTTATTTTTTGGTTGCCATACTGCACTATTTGCACAAGGGTTTTCTTTTGAATCCATGCTACCTATCAATGAAATCATTCCAGTTGAAGGTAAAGGATTTCTTTTGTCGTCAAGTCCCCTTTCTAATAGCGATTCCTTGGTTTTGGTATATTTCAATCAAGCAGCAAAGCCACAAAGCAGTGTCACAATACCTCTGAAGCGAAAAATAGGCGCGTTAATTTTAGAAGATATTTTTGTGTGGAACAACAAGGTGGTTGTATTGAAATCCCTGTTCTACGCTGGTCGCCAAACCAATCATTTGCTTTTGTACGAGTACCGCCTGCCTGATCTCCAACTCATCAATTCTGAACAACTGACTACTGCGCATCACCCTTTTGATTTACGCTTGCCATTTTATTATAATTTATCCCCTGACAGCAGCAAGTTGTTGGTAACTATCTGGTCTTTTTTTGCTTCTGATTCGTTGGCACAAATGGAACTGAAAATCTTTGACCAAGACTGGCAAGAACTGGAAACTCGACAAGCAAAGCTCCCTTATCGAAACGAAAAAATTTCCATTTATGGTTGTAGAATAGACGACGACGCGAATTGTTACATTATTGGTGATGTTTACACAGGAAACAATCTAAGCTACGCCAATCCAAAACAAATCACAGAGTTTGTCATTGCTTCTTTTCAAAATAGTAAGTCCCTCAAGTCTTACCAGATCAAGGATGAGAAAATCAATATTCAAAGTTGGTGCTTTGATCTAGACCATCAGCAGAATTTGGTGCTGTTTGCTTTATATAGCGAAGGAATGAAAGTAGTACTTGAAGGTTCTACTTTTTACAAAATTGACAAGAGCACTAAAACCATACGACAGTTTACACAAACGGTTGATAAAGAATCTTTTATCGCTGCTTTTGAAAAAAGTAACTTAGGTTTTAAGACGCCTAGAAATCGTTTTGTTTCCTACACTTTAAAAGAAGTAGTACTCAAAAAAGATGCCTATTATTTAATTGCGGAAAACTTGAATTTGACTACTGATGAAATGCGCGATATTTTAGTAATGAGCATAGATTTAGATGGACAATTGCAATGGATGAGACGATTGCCAAAAGCACAACAATTTGATTTTGGGGCGAATACTTTTGCCTCTTTTGCAATAGTGGAGCAAGAAGAAAACCTACTGTTTTTCTATAATGGAAATGCCAAAAATTTTGAAGCTGACCACGATGACAGAGTCAAATCAACAACGCCCAAAATGCCTCACTCTCGGTCACTAAGCTCCACCTAGGTTCACAGGAAATAACGCGCCAAAACTTGGGCAGCCTTCTTCCAGAAAATTACAGGACAATTCCTGATTTCTGTCAAAAGATGGAAAAGAGTAAAGTCGTTATTTTAGCTGCCAACACAAAAGATTTACAGTTACCCTTTACTTATCGTCTGGAGATTTTAACTATTGGAAAATGATTTTTTGGTAATAGATTAAACCCGTATTAAGACTTGCTAAGTTTCGCAAACTTGGCAAGTCTAAATTGACATTTACTCGAAATCAATCCAATTTATCAGTTCTTCTCTTCCTTGGAGCTAAGATTCATAAACGCTGTCCCGCTCTCCAAATCCTCATAGAAAGACTCAATGAATCGAGTCACTTCTGAGCGGTGCGCACCATTCAACAATTTATAACCTTTACAATATTTCAATAAGGCATCTTTTTTAGAAGCCAAAATAGCAATCGTCTCTTTTGAAGGTTTCAGTAAACCCAAATAATAGCGGTCTTGCAAGGTCGCAATCGGCAAATCAGGATTTGGAATACCGTAAGTTGGATTGACTAAACCAGACATATCAAAGTCGTAAGGCACGGCGATGAATTCTTCAGTTTCGTCTCTATAAACAAACTTCAGATTGCGCTGCATTGGAATGTCCCAATCGGTATTTCCAATCATGTATTGATAGCAGGCTGCCAATTCGATACTCGGTGTTTGAATGTTATTCCAAGCTAAACCAAACGTATCAATTGGCATTCCGCCTAAGCGTTGCGCCACCGCTTTTTCATCTTCGATAATGATGCCATAGCGTTTGATTTTATAGCGTTTTTTTCCCGTATTGATATACGTCAACTTGACGACTTGGTGTCGAAAGCTATTGTCTGTCAGGATATTATACAATCCATATGCCATTGCTTCGCGTAGTACGTAACTATCACTTGTAACATCG
This sequence comes from Bacteroidota bacterium, assembly GCA_039176995.1. Lineage (GTDB taxonomy): Bacteria > Bacteroidota > Bacteroidia > Chitinophagales > Saprospiraceae > JAAUTG01. The sequence goes on along the minus strand of JBCDFY010000006.1, from coordinate 61,070 downwards.
CTAGAGCAGTGCGTTACCAATTTTAGATCATCAATTCTGCTTAGTCCCTTAGCTTCCAAATCCTTTTTGGAAAACTCCAATTTAATCGGTGGAAAATCACAAATGCGTCTGCGGTAGCGTCCGCGCGTTCTCAGTTTAATATCCCAAGTTTCTTCAATGTCTTTCACTTCCAATGTAGCGTCATGATAGTCAGTGGTGTATTTCTTAGCAATAATGGTATCAAAATTGGCTTTGATAGTAATGGCAACCACTTTCTCTTCGGAGCTGGATAGATAATCAAAAATACTTTGTGGCAATTGTCCAAATAAAGAAGAAAATTGAATGCAAAGAAAAATGAGTGTGAGTGTAAAAGCTTTCAACATAGTGTATCGTTTGTGCAAATTCAGATATTGTCAAATATAAAGCCTCCATATCAATTTTGAGCAAAAACGCCTGACTTTTCGACTAAATAGACAAAAATATAAGTACTTCTGCCTGACAAAATGGCGGATTATACGCTGCTCACTATTTCGGTACGAAATCTGCGCTGTAATTTGCGTTTTCTAAAAGATCAAATTGAGTTTTCAATGTTTTGCGAATCAGTATACTTACCTTTGTAGTCCATTTTTTGAAAACGGACTTTTCCAAATAACCCAACTCCATTTATCCTAAAATAAAAATACGAGGAATGTTTAAGGCAATAAAGAGATTATTCGGTACCAAATACGATAGAGACGTAGCAGAATATACGCCTATTGTAGATCAGATCAACGATGAATTTGAACAGTTGCAGAGTTTGAGCAATGATGAATTGCGTGACAAAACGCACAATTTCAGAAGCAGAATTGCAGAGTACCTGACGAATATAGATCAGCAGATTGAGGAAGCACGTGAAGAAGCAAGCGCAGAACAAGACATTTATCAAAAAGAGCAATTGTTTGCCGAAATTGATGAACTGATTAAGGAGCGAGATAAGCATCTGGAAGAGGTTTTGAAAGAAATATTGCCCGAAGCCTTCGCTGTAGTTAAAGAAACCGCTCGTCGTTTTTCTCAAAACGAAAGTCTTACCGTAACGGTCACTGATCACGACCGAGAGCTGGCAGGAAATCCAAAGAAAAAGTATATCACTATTGCTGGCGATCAAGCGACTTGGAGGAATAGTTGGGTTGCTGCAGGAGGTGACATCACCTGGAATATGATTCACTATGATGTACAGCTGATTGGTGGTATGGTACTACACTATGGAAAAGTAGCGGAGATGCAAACGGGAGAAGGAAAAACCTTAGTGGCAACCTTGCCCGCCTACTTGAATGGACTTTCAGGACAAGGTGTTCATGTGGTGACAGTGAATGATTACCTAGCACGTCGGGACTGCGAATGGGTTGGGCCGATCTTCGAGTTTTTGTTCCTGACCATTGATTGTATCGATAAATATCGTCCACATTCCCCAGAGCGTCGTGCAGCTTATAATTGTGATATTACTTATGGTACAAATAACGAATTTGGATTCGATTACTTGCGCGACAACATGGTAAGCTCTTTGGATGATCGTGTGCAGCAAAAACACCATTACACAATGGTCGATGAAGTAGATTCGGTTTTGATTGATGATGCGCGAACACCTTTAATTATTTCTGGACCAGTACCAAAAGGAACAGAAGAACAAGAATACGGATCGCTAAAACCATTAGTAGAACGCCTACTTTCTGCTCAACAAAAACAAGCGACTCAATATTTAGCAGAAGCTAGAAAACTGTTCAGACAAGGAGATAGCAGCCACGACGAAGGGGGCGCAGGAATGGCATTGTTACGAGCATATCGCTCTCTGCCAAAATACCGCCCGCTCATTAAGTTCTTGAGTGAAGAAGGTGTACGAGTGACGCTGCAAAAAGCGGAAAACTTCTACATGCAGGAGCAATCCAAGAATATGCACCTCGTGGATGCACCGCTCTATTTCACGATTGATGAAAAGAACAGAAATGTAGAGCTGACCGACCACGGAGCGGAGTTCTTAGCAAAATATGTGGATGACACCAATTTTTTCATCATGCCAGATATGGCAACGCGGATGTACGAGATAGATGAAAGTGAAGAAATGAGTGAGAAGGATAAGGAGCAAGCCAAAACCAACTTGGCACAGGAGTTTTCTGTGAAAGCGCGCCGTTTGCACGCGACGAGTCAGTTGCTTAAAGCTTACACCTTATTTGAGCGCGATGAAGAATACGTCGTGATGGATGGTCAAGTGAAAATCGTAGATGAGCAGACCGGACGGATGATGGAAGGCCGTCGCTACTCGGATGGTTTACACCAAGCACTGGAAGCAAAAGAAAACGTAAAAGTGGGAGACATCACGCAAACTTATGCGACAGTGACGCTCCAGAACTACTTCCGTATGTACCACAAGCTGGCAGGTATGACGGGAACCGCAGAGACGGAAGCAGGTGAACTTTGGGAAATCTACAAATTGGATGTCGTAGTCATTCCAACCAATCGTCCAATTGTTAGAGATGATCGTGAAGATTTAGTGTACAAAACCGAGCGTGAAAAAATTAATGCCGTTATCGAAGAGGTTGTAAAACTGACAGATAAAGGAAGACCTGTTTTGGTGGGTACGACTACGGTAGATGTATCCGAGAAACTGAGTCGTTTCTTAAATATTGCAGGGGTCAGTCATAATGTCTTGAACGCCAAGCAGCACCAACGCGAAGCAGAAATCGTAGCCGAAGCAGGTAAGCCAAGTAAAGTGACTATTGCAACGAATATGGCAGGTCGAGGTACGGATATTAAGATCAGCGATCAAGTGAAAGCGGCTGGTGGTTTGGCGATCATTGGTACAGAACGCCACGATTCGCGTCGAGTAGATCGTCAGTTGCGCGGTCGTGCAGGTCGTCAAGGAGATCCTGGTTCTTCGCAGTTCTACGTCTCTTTGGAAGATAATTTAATGCGTCTCTTCCAATCTGATCGCATCGCGAAGATGATGGACAGAATGGGGCATAAAGATGGCGAAGTGATTCAGCATTCGATGGTCACCAAATCCATTGAGCGCGCGCAGAAAAAAGTAGAAGAAAACAACTTCGGTATTCGTAAGCGATTGTTGGAATACGATGATGTGATGAATATTCAGCGTGAGGCGATTTATAAGAAACGCGACAATACGCTAGAAGGCGAGCGTTTCATCGTGGATTTGAATAATATGTTTGATTCTATTATTCAAACTATCGTACTTGATCACAGAGAAGAAGGCGATTTTGATACTTTCCGCAAAGATTCGGTGGCAACTTTTGGTGTTGATCCAAAAATGGATCCAATTGATTTCAAAGAAAATCCTTCGGATGAAGTCATTGAGCGTTATCAAGCGCAAGTAATGGAGCAATATGATCGCAAGATCAACGACATTATTGAGCTATTGATGCCTAGAATCATTGAAGTGAAAGAGAACGAAGGTAATCGCTACAAGCGCATTGTTGTTCCTTTTACGGATGGTCGAAAGCAGCCGTTGGCGATCACTGCAAACATAGACGAAGCCGTTGAAAGCAAAGGGCAATCCATAAAAGGGGACATCGAAAAAACGGTAGCTCTAGCGATCATTGATAATGAGTGGAAAGAGCATTTGCGTGCGATGGATGAATTGAAAGAAGCGGTGCAAGCTGCTTCCTTCGAACAGAAAGATCCATTGGTCGTCTATAAAATGGAAGCCTATAAACTCTTCGAAGATTTAGTTTTCGAGATCAACAATAAAGTAACTTCTTACTTGTTGCAGGGAACGCTCATTTTTGCTGATGGACAAACTCTGGAACAAGTAAAAGCACAACGCCGCAGTAGTGAAATGAGTCGAATGCGTACGAATAGAACTGGAGAAACCCGCGACCGTGCTGCTGCCAGAGCTGCCGCTGAAGGCGTTAGTCGCAGAGCAAAACCAGAGACGTTCAAGCGTACCGATAAAAAAATTGGTCGAAACGATCCTTGTCCTTGTGGAAGTGGGAAGAAATATAAGCAGTGTCACGGAAAGTCATAGTGACTGATAAAATTCTTTTGACGGTTTTATTTTCTATGAAGCCGTCAATTCTATTTCTTAACTTTCAACTTACTATGAAGACAAGAATCTGCGCCACTTGCAACAAAGAAGATGAGGTGATGAATCGCGTATAAATTTGTGAGGGAAAGGCGTAAATTTTTGTTTGCAAAAGTTGTTGCGAAGAACATTAAAGTTACCTGAATATCGCTATGGCAGTACCTGGAAAGGCTATCGGCATTATCAAAGTCCAAACCCTCTAAAAATCGCTCCGTGCCATACACCAAACGTAGGCAAGCACCGCCCAAAAAAGTGTACGCCAATGCGTGTTTCGACTCGAATATACTTTTTAGGATTTCGTGTTGTAGGTATTCGCGCAGCATATCTCGCTTAAATCCCTGCTGCTGAATGTGTTCTGGATAACACTTAACAATTTCTTTTAAATCCATCATACACCATAGCATTCTTAAAGGGCAGCTATTTTTTTATCTAACGTTTTGGATTTCATTACCTCCAAGTACTGCACAATTAAATCCCACCGATATTCTTCTTTCAAGACATCCTCATCAAAACGCACTTCGTAGAGCCAATCTTCATCAGCAAAGAGTGGTTCTAAATATACCAAGTTAAACATTGCCTTCTCGCGATTCACTATTTTATAGGCTGGTTCTGACCAAACTACCCATTCGTAGCCGAAAAAATGAGTAGGCTTAATCTGTTGGTAGGTTAGGCTCACATTATATTCAAAAAAAACGGTTTTCTAGTGGTGACAGAACTGATAATCATCACCATTTCTGGTATGGCATCCCAATACCGCAAAGCACTGTAAGTAGAAACGTAGGATAGTTCGTGAATACTATTGGCAACTGTAGAGTAATTGACAAAGCTGCTTGGCTTGAAAGCTGTCTGAAGATACACCCCATTCCTTACTTTCTCCACTTTTCCCTGCTTCGTCCAACACTGAAAAATATTCGGATCGTACTACGCATATTTTTTACGCGTATAATCTGTAGTGATGAACATTCGATCTTGTGGCAATTGATATTTAGGCATTTCATTTCTTTTTTTCAGTTAACAACTGAAAAATGGAAATGGTTTTGGGAATAATTGAAGCAATTGGTTCTATCTTTTGAGATACTTACTAACTTTGAGATTAGACACATTATAGATATGCAAATGTTAAGTTTTGATCATAATGGTTTAACACAGATAAGGATAGTCATCCAAAAGGATTTGTAAGTTTATCTTTTTCAAAATGACAACATCATGGAAATAAAGCTAGAAGATGTTTTAGGGCACAATGACAAAAAATACATACGCATACTTCGCTTACTTCAATTAATAGAAGGTGTCAATCAAAGTCTGGATAACAGCAGAAAGCTGAAAAATCGTTCTATGCTTCGTCAATATGAGCATTTGAAAAGGCAATATACCAGTGAGTTATTGGAGTTATTAGCAGAATATGAGTTGCCTGTGCAATTGGCGGCTTGAGGAATATGCTCAATAGTATGATATTATTACAAGAGAAAACGAGCATATCCTTTTGGCTAAACTTTACGAAGCCTAAGAATTTTTTGAAGTAAAATGAAAACAAATTCCTTTTTTATGAAGACAATTATTTTTTTCCTCTCAATTATTTTTTCGATTATAGCATTCGCCCAAAACAATCAAATAGCAGGTCAAGTCTTGCTTGCTAATAGCGGAAGACAAGGCGTCAAAAATTGTAAAGTTTGGGCAATCGGTAGTGATACTGTATGGACAGACTTTAAGGGAAATTTTGTGTTGACTTTTGTGGAGGATTTACCTATTGGTGTGATACCAGTTGTCAAATTACAGAAGGAGAATCACATTCCTATTCATCACTCTAGCCAAATAGGAGATTCTTATGAACTGATGTTCCCTCAATTACCTAAAAATAATTTTCTCCAAATTTCAATGGGGGTTGACTCAAACTATTCAGATAACGTCCTTAAACTATATGACTATACTACTGCTCATTTCAGCCGTATCGAAGAAAAATACGCTAACCAAGAAGAATATGTAGGTCAAAAAGACTTCGATGAAGCCGATCAACAATTCTTGACATTAATTATGCACGGTCGTCAAGGACTACAAGACGTTAATCTCGATGTTGTAGCGAATAACACAAAAGAAGCGTATGAGTACATTTTTGCAGGTAAATATAGAGATGCCTTACAAATATTAACTGCCGAGCTAGAAAGTCACATCAATTTACTTACTACTGCTCGATTATATTGTATGTTGGGTGAATTAGAAAAAGCAATCACCAGTTATCAGAAAGCAATTTCTCACACTCCTAACAACTTCGAGGCATATTTTGAATTGGCTTGGCTACTAGATTCATTGAATAAATGTAAACAAGCTAGGAAAGTGGAGGAACAAATGCTAGAACAGTTATCCGATAATAAGTATAAAGCAAATATGTTGATTAACTTCGGTTTTTGGAGTTGTAATAATGATAAAATACTAGGCAAAAAACTGATAGAACGAGGTCTTCAACTTCACAAAAATCTTATTTATCAATATCCTACTTTTTATGAATTAGATGAGGCTTATGAAAGTCACCTACTGCAAATCGCATCTTCCTATTCTTCACTAATTACTTCTACCTCGAGAGATATGCAAAAAATTGCAGAAGGATATCTAGCTGTTTATGAACCTATGCTTTTCACTGCTAGGATTAAATTTGAAGAATCTCCTAGCGTTGTAACAGCCCAAAAAGTAGCAAAGTATCTTGGTTGGATCGGGCATAATCTTTATTGGGTTAACCACATTTACTGTGATAATTGTGATCCTTTTGAGGTGCTTGAGATTTACAGAGAAGCCATTGAACTGTATGAAGAATATGCGTTCGACACTGCTTTTGATCCTTTATTAAACGAGATCGCTGTTTGGGAAAAACGTGTTAAAGAATTACAGGAATAATGAAGTCCAATTGGCAAAACTACGATCGTCAAGGTTGACAGTTCTGTCACAAAAAAACTCACCCCATCAAGCCACCATCCTCCTCCCCACAATCTCCAAATCATAAGGCAGTAAAAGTTCGTTCAAATTAGGAGTAAGCTCCTTCCACAAACTCAAAATTTGCGCTGTTTCTACGGGATGTGCATCCTACTTTCGATGTACCCTTAGCAGTTCATCTACTTTTACAATTTGTTCAATCATATCACTAATCAAAATGGTTTTAGCATACTCTCACAAGTCAGACTACTAATAAATTAGACTTGCTTTTTAAAAACGGATTATCTAAATTTGGGTATGATTTTTTTTGCGGTTGAAATTCAAATCTAATGACAGCAGTATTGAAGAAGGGTGTCCAAGACATTGATATGATTCAATTGATTGAGCAATTGGGTGGAACCTTAGTAGTAGAAGGTTTGGATAAAGCCGCTTTCATCAGCTTTTGTGGTACTTATCCCGAGTTGTTGATGGAACGCGATAAAAAAGGAAAAATAACAATTATGTCTCCAGTATTTGGTGGAAGTGGTTTTAGAGAAAGTATTCTTAACCAAAGAGTTAGAAATTGGTGTGAAGCCTACGGACAAGGGCAAGTCGGTAGTTCTCAAATCGGTTATGATTTACCCGACGGTTCTACACGAAGTCCAGATACTTCATGGATTAGCGTAGAAAGATTATCTAATTTAACACCAGAGGATATCGAAAAAAGATTTTTGCCTGCTGTTCCAGATTTTGTGGTAGAATTACGCTCTGCTTCTGATTCACTCAAAAAGCTAAAGAAGAAAATGCAAAATGAATGGATTGCCAATGGCGTCCGTTTAGCTTGGTTGATTGATCCTTATAAGGAAAAGGCGTATATCTATCGCGAAGATGAAAGTGTAGATGTAGTCAAGAATTTTGATGGAGTACTTTCAGGAGAAGATATCCTGCCGGATTTTGAGTTGAAATTATCTGAATTCACCTTAATTGGAAGGTAGCATCAGGCTATTACTTCGTTTCTGAAACAACCATCTTTCTTCTCGCCAACCTCACCAACAACAAACTCCCCAAAACCAACGGCAACAACTTACCAAACCACTCCAACTTCCGATCATCCTCAACATATTCCAACCTAAACTGCGCCCAATTCTCCTCCTCAATCGGCACACCTTCAAAAATTTTAGGATAAAAATACAAGCGTTTTTCCTCGTGGAAGGCTTCTAATTCATTCAAGAAATTCAAATAGTTGCGCATATCCGACTGGCTCAAAGCATTGAGCGAAAACTGCGTGTGAACACTCGGCAAGAAATAGGCAATCGTTCGACTGATTTGATCTCTTTTTCGTAGTTTCTCTTTCATCGCTTCATTGGATTCCGCAGCTTCATCATCGCCCATTTGCTGCATGGCGTAGTACCAAAACCAACCAAAACTTTGTCCTTCGGGATGCTCGTATTGAGCGAATTGAGGATAGTGGTCTTTGAATTTTTGGATGGTTGGCTTTTTCGGTAAGTCCCATTTGGTGTGGTAGCCATCTCTACTTTCGATGACGGTGCTGTAGGCTTCAGGAATTGGGTATAGATTAATCACCAGAGCATTGATAGAGGCAGGAAGGATAATGGTTAGCATGACCCAAACTAAGAGTAATGATAGCGCATTTTGGCTAGATGATTTTTGCAAACTTACTACGAACCAAGCTAAAGCAAACCAGAACAACACATAAAAAACAGCAACTAAAGTGAAGGCAAGAAAAGCAGCATTCAACGGAATGGATAAATAGATTTTTCCGATCACTAACAAAGTAATTAGAACACTCAAAACACTCACTAATCGAATCCATAGTTTAGTCCGAAGGATCTTGACTGGAGGAGTAGATTGGCTGAGTAATAATGTCCAAGTACCGCCTTCTTTTTCCTCTGAAAGTAAGTTGAAACAAAAGGCAATGACGATGAGTGGAAAGAGATAAATTAAGACAAAACTAAAATCCAAATTCCCCAATAATTGATAAAGTGGATTTCGCAATTCTGTGGCGTGTTTTTGCTCTTCTAAGTTTCGGATATTGACCAATCGAACCGATGGATGAATATCGCGATGCCCGATGGATAGCCCAGAAATATTTGGTGTTTTGTTGGCTAGTCCAAATCGAATATAGTAGAGTAGCAAGCCCATTTCCCCATGCTCGTACTCCAAATGTTGCTGATGGCTTTCTTCTTGATGATGCGCCGTTTTGCTGACAATATCCGCTTGTTGTTCTAGGAATATCTTGCCAATGTGCAGACTCACCAAACCTGTGAAAAAGAGCAGCACAAGACCGATCATTAAGCCTTTGGAGCGGAGGAAGTTTTGTATTAATAATTGCGTCATGTCAAATCATTTGAGCTTTAATCTTTCGTAGCTGCCAAACTTGTTTGGCATTAACTGCTAACCAAACAAGTTTGGTGTTTACGAATGCAAAAAGCTAAAAAGCTTTTAAGTTTTTGGTAGAGAAATTGGCTAGAAAAAGTAGTCCTGCCAACCAAAACAGAAGCGAGAAAATGGATAAGGCTTCTTGTTTAGCCATCGCTTTAAAGGACAAGAATTGATGCTGAAAATCCGCAAAATCTTTCCAATATTGTTGGCTAATGACCGCTTTTTTATCCGCTGAACTGCTAGCATTATTACTGATGTGCTTGATTTGCAATTCATTCATCGTTTGAGCCAAATCATAGCGATATTCCTCGGTCTGATCTTGAAAATTTCGATAAGCCAAAAAATCTGTTCCTGACATTGCCATTGATAAGTTTTTGATGGCGATATAAGGATTAACCACCGCCGTCCAGCGCAATAAATTTTGCTGCTGTTGATAGCGTTCCATTAAGTGCAATTTATGGCGACGGAAAGTTTCGGTGCTCAATCGCTCGCCTTCTCGCATGACGTAACCACTGAAATTGAAAGGCAAGTCCTTGGTGGAACTGACTTGGTGGGCCGCCAGCAAGGAATCTTTGAGTGCTGTGTAATGAGGGTCATCAGGATTGTGACTATCGCCTTGTTGAATGAGTTCATGTTCTACGGCGGTATCAAATTCAATTTTGGAAGGTGAAGGATAAAAAACTTGTCCCGTCACTTGCGCCAATTTGGGTAACATCAGCGTGAAAAATAACCAACAGCCAATTAATTGAATTAAAGCGGTTTTGGAGGTTTTGCAAATCGCAGAGACCCAAACCGCCAGCAAAGACATGATGAACAAATAGATCAAATAGCCTGCGGCAAGCAATCCAAAACTCAATATCACATCAGATGTTTGGGCAAATAATGGATGGAAAAGGAGTAACCCTAAAGCAAGCAAAACGCTCGGTAATAAAAGCGTCAACGACAGATAAAACAGCCCTAAAGTTTTCCCTAAAATCAATTCCGACCAACTCGTTCCTTGCGCTAACAATAAGCGCAATGTTCCTTGCTCTCGTTCTCCTGCAATCAAGGCAAATCCCCAAAAGAAGAGCAATAAAGGCACTAGCAATTGCAAAATCAAAGCAGCAGAAATTTCTCCAAACCGCAGTAAACCATTCGACAAACTCGCCTCCGAGAAATTGATGGTATTTTGGCGATGTGCTTCTAGGAAGACCGCATTACCTAGATAGCTATCCATACCATAATCAAAGAAACTCAATGGATATTTTTGCCGAAACGCTACATAGCCATAATGCGCCATTCGATGTGGATGTTTGTCTGGATTGTTTTCCCATTTTTCTCGCACTTCATGACTATAATGATCGAGTGTATGCGTATGTTCTAAGCTGCTTGAATAAGCGGCGAGTAGTGCAAAAAATAGCAGTGCGTTGAACAATACAATTAGCCATTTCGTACCACTGTTTTTGAGTAGGTGCTGGAAAGTGTGCTTAGAAAGCAGTTGTAGAATGGGAAATCTCATAGGTGATATTTCATTTTAAACATCCGTAGCTAAACTAAATCCGTAGCTAATTTCTGACGAATCACTATTAGTTACAGATTTTTTTAAGCTACTGATTACTAGAGCAAACGTATCAAATTTTCTGTTGCTTAAAATCATCGTTTTGAACCCAATCGTTTTACTAATCTGTAGCATCCTACTTTTTTCATTGCCAAAAAAGTAGGCAAAAACGCTAGACCCTCCAAACTCGCTCCGCTCAAACAGTGGAGTGCCAGACCCTCTCGCCAAGTAGGGCGTGTTCTAAAACGTATTCTCGGCGTGTTCATTGAAGCTTTTTTATGCGTTTCCCCTAACTGATTACACGAAGAACAAAGAGAGCAAGTTAGACGATTCTTGTTATTATTCTGATCAGTCCCAAAGACTTTGGTCAAAAATCCAAAATCCTGCTAGGGATGAACTATGGGTAGAAAGAATGTCAAGTTTGTTTCCAAGTGCCGTAGGTACGTACTATGACTTGCTACACAGTTCGCACCTACGGCGCTAAATTGACGATTTTATAATATTCTCTACCCATAGTTCTCCTCTATGAAGCTATAAAAATTAGCTAAATCTATTTTCCAATATCGGTAGCTAAACTAAATCTGTAGCTAATTTCTGCAAATGATTGTCAGCTACGGATTTTCTTTAGCTGCTGATTATGCAGGAGAAGATTTGACAGTCAAAGACGATCTGACAGCTAAGCGGTCTGATCTCTGATTGCTCTTTTAGAATCTGTAAACAGCCGTCAACAACAGATTCCTTGGTGCACCCGGACCTAACCTAGAAGGATTAAGACCACCTAACCAATAGGTTTCATCCAATAAGTTATTGACTTTAAGAATTAACTGAATTCCTGTATTATTGGGTCGGTAATATAGCGCGGCATCCAATACGGTATATGCTGGTAATACTACTCTATCCGTATCGTAAGTAGGATTGTACCACGTAAATCTTTCGCTTACAGATTGAACACCAAAACCAATTCCAATACCTCTCAGAGTTTTACCCGTGAAATCATAACGCGCCCAAAAATTAGCATTATGCTGTGGAGATCCTCCAATTCGTTCTCCGATGAACTCTTCTATGGCGTCTTCCACGATTTCAGCATCATTATAACCATAAGAAGCGACCAATTGAAAATTAGGGCTGACATAACCAGAAATATCCATTTCAAAACCTCTACTTCTTTGCTCTCCTCTTGTCGTTAGAGTCTCTAAATCATAAGTATCTCCTAATAAAAGATTTTTTTGAATAATGTCAAAAACGGCGATGTTGGCAAATATTCTACCATTCAAAAATTCCGCTTTCGCACCAATTTCTTTCAAACTACTTTCCAAAGGATCAAATCTTGCTGGCGACGCTGCCCAAAAGAATCCTTCCGCAGTTGGAGATAAGGATACGGTATTTGTATGTGGTTGGAAACCTTCCAAATAAGTCGCATAAGCACTAATATCTTTAGTTACTTCATACGTTACACCCAATCTAGGTACAAAAGCATTCGTTTTGAATTCTTGCTCTTTGCCTTTATAATCAAAAATATCATTGAACCACTCGTATCTCAAATTAACTAAGGCAGATAATTTTCCAATCTTGAATTGATTTTGAAGATAGATGCCATCAGAAGAAGTCAAATTTCCAGGGATGCTGAGTTCAGCCAAATTGTAAGCATTTGTGTTTCTAGCTCCGTTGAAAGGATTTTCCAAATTGAAATGCGGAACGGCTGGCACAGGCATTGTCACACCATCCACTACCATTTGTTGAAAATCGTCTGGATTACTACTCGCTCTAAAGTTAGATTGAGAACCATCAGTTTTTAAATATCTTCTCGCTCGAAGAAATCCAGCTCCAATTTTTCGTTCCCAACGCGTCGCATCATAACCCACCAATATTTTATTCGTAATATCACCTGCTTTGATGTCATAGTTGAAAAAGGCACTCAAATTATCGGTTTGCCAAAATTGTTGCCTGCGATCATATCTTAATCTCGCCAAGGTAGGAATCACATTTCCCTCAATATCAACTGCTGTTCCATCCACTCTATGCTCCGCCAAGTCTTCATCCCAAGTTTGCTTCATGTATTGCGCATTGAAACCAAAGTTTTCTGTAAACTGCTTGTTGAAGCTAGCCATGAACATCAACTCTTGAGTTTTGTAGTGGTCGTTGGATGCACCCACATTCCTAGTGATTGGCGTGCTATTGATGTCAAATTCGCCATTGATGGCACCAAAAATAGGCTGTCCCCTATCTAAATTCCCTTCTGCATCGCTGTAAATCATTTCTACATTCAAGGAAGTAGTATTGTTAGGAATATAACTCAAAGATGGCGAAAATAGGATCGCATTGTTATTGACAACATCTCTAAAGGAATTGGCATCTTGATAAGCCGCATTCAGGCGATACAATAAGGTCTTAGAATCATTCAAAGGGCCTGTAAAATCCGCAGTTGTTCTTAACAGACCAAAACTACCTGTGGAAGCAGATATTTCACTACGCTTTTCAGCGAGTGGCTTTTTAGTCACCATATTTACCGTTCCTCCAGGATCGGCACTGGAGAAAGTAACAGAAGAAGGACCTTTGATGACTTCTACGCGCTCTAAGTGAGACGTAATTGGTTGAAGGAAATAGTATTGACGCGTACGCATTCCATTAATGACTTGTCCATCATCTGCTTGCGTAATCCCACGAATATTGTAATGATTATACAATCCTGTCACGGCAACATTACTAACCGTTTTGACCGCATCTGGTAATTGAAAAGCCTGACGATCACTGATCAGCTCTTTGGTAACCGACGAAATGGCTTGTGGCAATTCTTTGTTTTTGATCGCTGTTTTAGTAGCGGAAAAAGAATAGTCACTGTTGTAATCTGTTCTTGCTCGACCGACTACTTCCACCGATTGCAATTGAAGTGCATCCGTCTCTAAAGTAATATTGAAAGGTCTTCCAACATTGGAAGCATCCAGCATTAGCTCATAAGTTTTGAAGCCCAATGAACTGACAATGAGCTTATTATAACTCTCTTCTAAATCCGAAAATTTAAAGTTACCATTCACATCAGTAATGGTGTTTTTTTCGCCATCATTACCGCTAAGATTAACGACTGCCCCGATTACAGGCAGGTTATCTTCGTCAGCGATTGTTCCTTCAATATTGTACTGCGCAAAACTAATCGCGCAAGCTAATAAGGCGAAGGAAATCGTTAGTAGAGTATGTTTCATCATTTAAAAAAATTTAATTTCAGTTGTTTTATGTATGTATATCTTCTTTCAAATTGTAAAATCAAAACTCTGCGTGCTCTGCGCTCTCTGCTTGCCGCTATCTATTTCAATTCACTTTCCCAATATTCACAATCGTCTCCCCTTCATTAATTGGCGGCGTTCCAAGCATATAAAGAATAATGCCACTTTCTTCTGCATGAATCGTTTCAAGTGTTCGACCAAAAAAGTCTGTAATGTGTCCGATTTTCATGCCTTTCATGATATAATCACCACTTGATTTATTTGGATAGAAAAATCCAGTGTAGGAGCTGCTTTGGGAATTGCGTTCGTCGATAAAAGCGATTTGATCAGTGATAATTGGTGAGCCTTCCACAAATTGAAGTTGCGCTAAAAGGCTTTCTACACCTAGTACAATTCTATCTACAAATTCCACTTCCACCATTCCCAATCTGCCACATTCCACATCCACGGAAGGAATACCTTTCTTGAAGGCTTCAGCAGAACAATAAAGGCTTGGATTTTCTGATTTCATGTAATCTTTGCCCGTTGTTTTGAAGACAATTACATGATCGAATCCCATATGTGCCGCCATTTCGCGACCTTTTTTGGAAATTTCTGGCAAATTATCGTTTTGATAATAAGCCACATATGCCATCAAATCTTCAGGCGCATCGCCACTGTGGATATCTACAAAATAGTCGCTTCGTCCGATTATTTCTTTAGTAATAAAATCAGCAATACGTTCGGTGAGTGAGCCTTTTGAGTCGCCAGGAAAGACTCGGTTCAAGTTCTTATTATCTTTAGGATTGGTATAAGGACTTCTACCTAAAAAACTCTCTACATTGGCAATTTGAACTAAAATGATGGTGCCTCTCAGCGTGGAAGGATCAATTCGATCAATGAGTTGTTGCCCTGCTAGGATTGGTGCGTATTCGTAGCCGTGTACGCCAGCGGTGATGCCTAGTACTTCACCATCTTCTTTTCCGTGAAATATCGTAATCGGAACGACAGTCTTCTGTTTTCCATCCGAAATAGAGATTGTGAAGTGTTCTTTAGTCCCTGAAAGCACCTTTTTGCCATTGAACTCAAAAGGCATTTGTCCAAATAGTGTGTAAGTAAAGAAACTACAAATAATGCAGGCAAGCGTTTTATTTGTAATGCTCATAAAGGCAATTATTTTTATTTTTGCAATGGGATCGCAAAGGTAAAAACAATTAATATAAATGCAACAATGCTGCAAAAACAAAATATCTTTGTGTGACGTTTCAATTATTCGTGTATTTACTTAAAAATATAGTTACATGCTAAAAAGAAATCTATTATTTTGGATTATTCCCTTAATGCTAATGAGCTGTGCCGATGCTAGTCAAGATGAAGATCAGGCAGTACTTAAGCAAGCCAACGATATTCATTTGGAAGCTATTAAAATAAATAAGACGGCTCAGCCTAAATTGGAAGAAGCGATAGCATTAAAAAACCAAATTGAAGGACAGGAAGGAGAGAAAAGCATGGAGGAAGAAAAGTTCATCAAGGAAGTAGCACAATTAGAAAAAAGCTACGCCTATTGGGAAGAAAATCATGTAGAAGTGCCTGGCTTTGATCACCATGACCACGATCATCACGACCATGACCATGATCACGACCACGGTCCTGGACTGGAAGTATCTGCGGAAGATATGCTAGTCATACAGAAAGAGTTTAAAGACTCTATTATTATGATACAAAAACGACTAGAAGCAATAACATTACCAACAGTTACACAATAAAAAAAGAGAACATCTGTTAACTTCGTGGAAGAAAATATCGTAGCCATTTTTTCTTTCACGAACTCCTCATTAGCCAAATTAAAGTTATCCAAGTAATCTGCGATTAATAATTTTTCATGAATACTACTATTGTTCGTCTATTCTCGATCCAATTTTTTTCCCTGTTCTTTCTTTTGTTAAGTACCAATAGCCTTTCTGCTCAAACTCAAGTCACTTGGAAGCAACTCGCCGATGTGCGATACGAAGCAAAATATTTGGAAGATTTTGGAGCAGAATACCTAACTCCGATCTTTGGAAAAAGCCCTAAACTTTATGATGGCAAAATAGTCACGGTCACAGGTTATATGATTCCCGTAGATGAAGAAGAAAGTGCTTACATTATTTCCAGAAACCCTTATTCTTCTTGCTACTTCTGTGGAAATGCAGGTCCGGAAACCATTGTCGAGCTTTGGATTCCTGCCTCGAAGCGCAAACGCTACAAAATGGATCAGCGAATGACGTTCAAAGGTAAGTTGAAGCTAAATGATACGGATGTGAACCATTTTATTTATATTTTAGTAGATGCGCAGGAGCATTATTGAAATTGATAGCAAACTACACTTCTTCCAACCACCAGCAGGATACAGAAAAATCAGTCATTTTTGAGGTGAATTTCCTGTCAAAGGTTAGCTTTTAGCAGCTTCTCCTTGATTTTTTCCTTCAAAATTCTTGTCCTTCCAGTTCTTTACAAGAGCCTAGAAGTTTTGAGTAGTTGCTTTTTGAATTCAGAAGATGAAGGAGCTAACTCATATAATTGTTGCTCCTATCGTATCAACCGCCTTTGTAATTGCGATTGCTTTTTTTGCTTGGTTAATGGAAATTAGTTCTAGCAATACGCTTTTGTAATTTATTGTATTTGCGATATGAGTAAAGTAGGAGTGTTTCACGGCGAAGAATTTTGAATGGTCAATCCTGTTTTTGTCTAACGAAGCTAAAGCTACAAAAATAGTAGCTCAATATGATAAGTTTTAGATAAAGAGTGATTGAAGCATTTTAGCCTGATAATCTTTTCACAACATCATCTCCTTCATCGTCTTCTCCAAATAATCGTCCTCAAATTGCTCACCAATTTGAAGTGTCTCATCGCGTCCCATAGTATAAAGCAAGTAATCTTTTCCCGTTGGAGCATATGCTAAGATGAGATCAGTGAAAACATTGTACGCGCCTTTGGTTTTGCCCTTTTGTCCGCGAATGACTTGTCCTTTTGAATTGCGAAGCAGATAAGTAGTTGCAGCAAAGGCAGTGCAATCAACTGTTTCACCTTTATTGTTGATGTATTTATTGCCGTTAATCACTTGACAACCTGCTGACCAATTCGAGTAGCCCAAGCCCGACCAATGAATATGAATCGTATGATTCAAATCCGTATCAATCGCCGTTCTGCCAAGACTTTCTCGTAGTTTGATGTCCTTCTCATCAAAAGCATTATCTCTATTCCAGTCGCGATAGATCATTACGCCAAAACCTCTCCCTTTAGGTTTGCTGTACGGCCAAAGGGCGCGATAAGTTTTATTCGCGTTGCTCAAAGAGTGCCAAGCAAAGCTGTATTTGTGTTGTCCTTCTACCAAGAAAGCTTCGTGTTCCCTTTTTGCGGTTTTAGCACTTGGGTCAGTCGAACCCCAGAACTTGAAGACCATACCATTGATAAGCAAAACAAACAAGTCATTTGCTCTGCGATTGTGCGCTTTCACTTCCTCCCCTACTCTGATTCCCACCAAGTGAATATCATCTTCTTTAAATTCCCAATCTGCTAACTTTCGAGTGTCCGATGCTTTAGGAAACTGGTCAACCATTTCTATAATTGGGGAAGAATTTTCCTGATAATGCTTTTTGGTCGCTCTCAGGGTCGTCATCCATTTTTGGTATTCGTCACTCGTTCCCCAATCGGCTTTCAATCCTACCTTTTCCCAACGGGCAATGTGTCCCCAAGTCTTTGAACCTACAATTCCATCTGGTTTACAATCTATCTTTTCAATCGTTCTGATGTATTCTTGAAAAAGTCGAACGGAAGCCTGCGTAACGTAGCCAAAAATACCGTCTTTATTGCTTCTTGGCATGAAGTTGGCACTGTACAAAAAGGTCTGTAATCGCTTAACTTCTTCACCAGTAACGGTATTGCCTCTCACTTCTTTGAGAGAACTCCAACGATTGCGGTCGTCATCGCGAAATTTGTTTCGATTTCGAGCAAAAACAGGTGCTAAAAGTCCACCTCGATTGTGGTAAGGAGCAAAAAATTGATTAACATCTTTAGGAGCTGCACCTTTATCAAAGTGCCCAATGGAGAGCGTCGCCATAGTGTTATTTGTTTAAATTTGGTTGATCTATTGATGAATTGCTTGAACAAGATAGGAATTAAATTCATTTTTCTTCTATTTCTCAAACACATAAATTCCAATATGACAAAAGCAAAACTACATCGCCGTTGGCTCTTTCAATCTATTAGTGGCTTAATTATCAGCAGTATGGGACTCTGCATGGTTGTGGAAGCTGGCATCTTAAAATTTCAAGAAGCGAGTACACTTGAATGGATTGGCGCAGGCACAGTAGCCTTGATGGTCTTCAATGCAGGTTTATGTTTATTGATTGATGCTTTGCGTTTTCGGATGTTACGCGATCAAATGAGTAATGATGAAAAGTGAAGATTTTAGCGTAGCAATTTTGATCAATTAGCAGCGTTCTTTCTTTATGAAAATCTTCTTGATTGCTTTCCTGTTTTCTCCCATTTTTCTTCCTGCTCAAAAGGCTCAATACTTATCTTTTGAACTAGGAGGCAGTGGTGGTCTAGCTTCCATCAACTACGAAAAAGTCTTTTCACAAAAAGAAAATATCGCTTTATACTATCGCACGGGATTCAGTTTTGCTCCCGTTGATCAAAATAATGGAACGGCTTTCATTTTTCCCCTGATGTTGCACACAAAAATTGGGAAAGACCAACATTTCTTAGATTTGGGTTTGGGACAAAGTATCTCTATTACTTCAGAAGGTAATTTTTTCATTAGAATGCCAACGAGTTTAGGGTATCGCTTCGAGCCAACTGGCAAAAAAATCTATTGGCGATTTAGTTACACACCAATCGTTTCCTATCTCCTTGATTTTCAGTGGGAACATTGGGGTGGAATTACTTTTGGACATAAATTTGGCATATGATAATTGGAAAATATGGTATTTGGATAAGTGTGGTTTTCCTACTACTCAATTGTGATAAAGAACGCTTCTTTGAAGGTCCAGATCAATATATTGACGACTTTGAAAGCTATGAATTGGTGGACGAATTGTTCTTTGGAGATAACGAAAAATGGTCATTCACGCAACAGACTTTTGAGGGAAACTCTTTGTCGGTGAGTAGAGAGAAATTTCATTCTGGAACTCAAAGTATAAAGTTTTCTGCCCTCAATCCTTCTGATTCTGATAGTGCTTCCAAAGCAAGCATCGTGAAG
Source organism: Bacteroidota bacterium (assembly GCA_039176995.1). Taxonomy (GTDB): domain Bacteria; phylum Bacteroidota; class Bacteroidia; order Chitinophagales; family Saprospiraceae; genus JAAUTG01. The sequence goes on along the minus strand of JBCDFY010000006.1, from coordinate 41,739 downwards.
CAAAAAATGGCATTTTGGGAAGGGGAAACGGTGTCTGCTGATTTTTGGATTTATTTGGAAGGAAATGAAGAATCCAATTGGTTATTTCTCTTCGATTTGGAGGAACAAGCAACCATAGGAGCAGGTCCAGGTATTCGGTTGGCTTTAGTTGAAAATGCCTTACTAATAGAACACAAATATCCAAATCCAAATATTGAGCAAAAAGGAGAAAAATTGCGCTTCCCAAGAGACGAATGGGTAAATATTCAACTCGAAATTAAGCTCTCTAGAAAAAAAGAAGGCTATATCAAAGTATGGCAAAATGAGAACTTAATCATTGACCAAAGCAAATGGAAAACTTTGCCTAAGGACATACTTTACTTTCAACAAGGAACAAAAGGAATGTATAGTTCTGTGGAATTTGGAATCACAGCAAATACACTTGACAATCCAACTGTTTTGTATGTAGATGATGTGGAAGTGAAGGTTTTAGAATGAACTACCCAACTGAAAAAACTGAATTTCTAGTCTATCACCATGATAGAACAGTTACTTCATCAAAGAAATTACCATGAACATAAAAAACATCATATTAGCCTCTCTCCTATCAGTAGCTTTCATTAGTTGCGAAAAAGAAAACTTAGACAACACCTTTGAAACTCAGGGCGTAATAGAAGGTGCTGACCTCGCTCTATGTGCTTGTTGTGGAGGTTGGATTCTTAGAATTGATAGCGATACAAGAGAATACCGCTTAGAGATGCTTCCCGAAGAGATAGATCAAGACAGTCTGCCAATAGATATAAAATTTGATTCAGAAGTGAATCGAGTATGTGGAGAAATCACTTACTTGAATATTGATCGTCTTGAATTGGATTAACGTTGGACTTCCTTACTTTTGCGATCTAATTGAACAAACATGAATCTAAAAGCAAAAGTACAGCAACTCGCCTCCGACTATCATCAAGAAATTGTTGACATCAGAAGACATCTCCATCAACATCCTGAATTGTCTTTTCAGGAAGTGGAAACTGGGAAATTTATTGCTCAAAAATTGGAAGAATATGGCATTCCACACGAGCATGGTTGGGCAGAAAATGGCGTGGTGGCTTTGATCAAAGGCAGAAATCCTGAAAAAAAGACGATTGCCTTGCGTGGAGATATAGATGCACTACCCATTCAGGAGTTGAACGAAGTGAGCTATAAGTCTAAAAATGAAGGGATTATGCACGCTTGTGGGCATGATGTGCATACTTCTTCGTTGCTAGGCGTTGCCAAAATTTTAAATGAAATCAAAGAACATTTAGAAGGGCAAATCAAGCTCATTTTTCAGCCCGCAGAAGAAAAAGCACCTGGTGGAGCGAATGTCTTGATCCAAGAAGGGGTGCTTGAAAATCCTGCTCCCGTCAATATTTTCGGGCAGCACGTTCATCCACCTCTGGAGGTTGGGAAAGTGGGCTTCCGAGGAGGAAAATATATGGCTTCTACGGACGAATTGACCTTACGGATTAAAGGAAAAGGTGGGCACGGTGCACTGCCTCATCGCTGCGTTGACCCAATTGTTATTACTGCGCATATCATTACGGCTTTGCAGCAAATCGTGAGTAGAAATTGCGATCCAACAATGCCTTCTGTACTTACTTTTGGTAAAATTAACTCTAAAGGTGGCGCGAATAATGTCATTCCAGATGAAGTGACAGTACTGGGAACACTGCGCACAATGGATGAAGATTGGCGCGCAGAGGCGAAGCAGAAAATGACCAAAATGGCATCGGGTATGGCTGAAAGTATGGGCGGAAGTTGCGAAGTAGAAATTTTGCAAGGCTATCCTTACTTAGTTAATAATGAGCAATTGACAGCCAAAGCAAAACAATATGCCATTGAGTATCTAGGTGCAGAAAATGTAGTGGATTTGCCGATTCGAATGACGGGTGAAGACTTTGCATACTATTCCCAACAGATTCCTGCGTGCTTCTATCGCTTAGGCATCAAAAATCCTAAAAAAGGTAATTTTGGCTCTCTACATACGGGTACTTTTAATGTGGATGAAGATTGTTTGCTACATAGTATTGGTTTGATGTCTTGGTTGGCGATTCGGGAGTTGCAAGAGGAAAGTGCGAATACATCCTCATCTTCTTCCTAATTGAACTAAAGTAAGTTGTACAGAACAAAAAATGTATCTTTGTATAAATGCAAAGAGGAGCAATGAAGGATCAGAAAAAAATCATAAGAGGAAAATCCATTTTTGAATTTGTCTTAGGTCGAAATGGTTACTACGTGGATAAGACATTGTTGGCAAAGGAATTTTTGTCTAATAACGATACTGTTTTGGTTGTCCCTCGCCCGCGTCGGTTTGGAAAAACCTTCAATCTTTCCATGCTGGAGTATTTTTTTGATATCAATAAGAAAGAAAATGCTCATTTGTTTGATGATCTAAAAATAACTAAGGACAAAGCTTTTTGCAAAGCACACCAAAGCAAATATGCTGTTATCAATATTACCTTCAAAAACTCAAAAGGGATTGATTGGGAGTCTTGTTTTCAGTTTATGAAAACTGAAATAACGGAGCTATACAGAAATCATGATTACTTGTTAGAATCTCCAAATCTCAAAGAATATGAAAAAAATGACATAAAAAAAATCATACTTGGAGAAGGTAGCAGAAACGATTATATATATAGTCTCTTTAAGCTAAGCCAATATCTCTACGCTCATTTTGAAGCAAAAGTTATCATACTAATAGATGAATACGACACCCCGATCATTGAAGGTTTCAGCAAAGGATTTTATGATGAAGCGATAGAATTCATGCGTCCTTTGCTTGGAAAAGCCCTGAAGGACAACCTACACTTAGAAAAGGGATTGATAACGGGTATCATGCGCATTGCTAAGGAAAGCCTATTTTCTGGACTCAACAATGCAGGTGTTTATACACTAACGAGCTTAGCCTTTTCAGATAAATTTGGTTTCACAGAAGAAGAAATGAAAGAAATACTTGCCTATTTTCAATTAGAAGACTATTTCGATGATGTGAAAAAATGGTACGATGGTTATCGTTTTGGCGATACGACTCAAATTTACAATCCTTGGTCAATCGTCAATTTTGTTTCTCGTTATGAGGAAGGATTCAAAGCATGGTGGGTCAATACAGGTTCGGATACTTTGATCAGAAAACGTATCACAGAACCAGATGTAGAAAACACCTACAATACGCTGCAAAATCTTATTTTAGGACAAACTATAGAGCGCAATCTCTATGAGAATTTTTCCTTCCCTAATTTCGATATACAAAAAGAGCTATTGTGGACTTTACTAACTTTTGCAGGTTATCTCACGGTGGCAGAACCAAAAGGCGATGATAAATACGACCTGAGGATTCCTAACTATGAAATTCGAAGGGTTTTCAAAGATATTGTAGTCGTTTGGTTGGAAGTAGAGTATCGAGTCGTACGTTTTCATTTGGAAAGAACGGTGCAACATCTTCTTAATAATCGCTTGAAATCCTTTGAAGAAGGACTCCGACAAATCATGGGAGACACTATAAGTTATTGGGATACCGCTGCTGAACCCGAACGCGTGTACCAAGCATATGTTTTAGGAGTTTTGGCAATCATTGGTAACGACTACCTTGTTCGCTCCAATAGAGAAAGCGGAAAGGGAAGATACGATGTGATGATTATGCCATTTGATAAAAGTCGCGTTGGTATTTTGATGGAAATTAAGCAAGTTGCTCGAAATAAGAATGAAAAACAGGCTTCCTTCAATGAGCGAATCAATAAGACATTGAGAGAAGCTAGAGCGCAAATGGAATTGAAGAAATATTACCAAGAGTTAGTGTCTCATCAGATTACAACTATTGTGAAAGTGCCTTTGGTATTTGCAGAAAAAGTACCCTATGTTTTTCCCATTGACGATTGAGCAAATTTATCATTCCACCACCACGAACTTCCCTACAAAAAATACCTCTCCCTCTTTCGATGCACGCAAAGCATAATAGTAAAGTCCAGGCTCTAAATTTAGATTGGGTGTCAACTGAATTTGATACGTACTTTTTTCAATTTCATTGATTTTAGCAGTGGTAAAATCCCAAGGATGATTTTCTTTCCAATAGAAAGCGTGATTTGGATAGAGATATAGGCTAACACTAGAAAGTGAACGAGCGATAGAGAGTTCCGCAAGGAAAGCGTAATTGCTTTTCTGTTCTTCTTCTAAAGTCAAAGTATCGGGTAATGCTTGCTGGATTTTGATCTGGAAATTTTTGGATTGAAAATTTTGCGCAATCAAAGAATCTAAAAGCGGAAGTGACGCAAAGAAATCGTGATTAAGGAGAGAAGGAGCTGCCATTATCATTGGCGGTTCGATGGGAGTATTGTTTGCTGCTGGTTTAGTTTTATCGGCGTATACAGGAGTTTTTACGCTGTCCTCCTTAGGAATTTTCTGGTTCTTACTTTTTTGATTATCAAGAGTTTGAATCTTTTTTTCTTCTGGTTGCTGAGGCACTATACGTTCAATACTAGAGGTATCAATTTCTAAGGAAGTACTGGAATTTTCAGTTGGTAAATTTGGCGTTTCCTTTGTCAAAGTAGTAGGAACTTCTTCTACTTTTTCATCAGAAGAAGTACTGAAAAACCAGATGCCAACAACCAAAAAGAGCGGCAATAGCCATATAAAACTTCTCCAAGAGCGTCCGTTAGAACTAGCATCTTCATATTGATTGCTGAGCGTCTGCAAATTTTGGCGCAATGCATTTTCGGGTGTGTCAGCAAGTGCCTCTGCGATGTCTCTTTGTAGAATCACTTCGCTTGCTAGTGCTTCATTCGAAGCTATTTTTTGCTCAAATGCTTGCTGCTCACTCGCGCTCATTTCGCCTTCCAAATAGCGATGGATTTGTTCGTAAGTTTTGTCGTTGAATGCCATGTCACTTTGCTGTTAAGTCTTTATATAAAGCATCCTTCTTGATGAGTTCTGTCAAGCCTGCTTTGCATTTGTACTTTTTGCGCTTGGCGTAATCTTCTGTGTAGCCCATTTCTTGCGCAATGGTTTTGCTAGATTGTTTATTGAACCACATTTTCAACACTTTTTGGCATTCTTCTGCCAATTGCTGAAATTTTTGGTGAAACAATTTCCATTTTTTGTGCTGCAAAAACTCTTCTTCCAAGGTGTCTTCAAAACTAAATTCCCATTCTTCTTCAAAAGGAACCTCTTTTTTGCCTTTTTTTGTTAATTTTTTTAACCAAATCCGTTTGCAGACTAGAAAAAGGAAGTTGTGAAAGCTGGTGGTGAGCGTTAGATTACCTTCTTTGGCTTTCTTGAAGATCACTAGGATTCCTTCTTGAAAAATATCTTTAGCATCATCGAGCGTACCTGAGTTTCGCTTAACATATTTGACTACTTCAGGTAAAGATTCTTTATACATCTGTTGCAAAATCGCAAAGTCATTTTCTACGATTCCATTGATATATTTTGTGTTTTCGTCTATATTAGTGATGCTGTTCATTATTCTCTTTGCAGAAAAGACTGATACAAATATAAAGAACCTTACGAAAGGTTGCATTAGCCCTTACTTGTAGAAGCGCAAAGGTGAAGTATTTCATGTAAAGCGTATGTCGAAGAACGTATTTTCGCTTCGCCACACACCTTAGTCTGAGTTCAATCATAAATGTACACTCTTCCCAATAGCTATCGGGATCCATTTTCATCGAAAGTACGCTATTTATCAAGGCTCTTATTGGAAATCAAGTTGCTTAAGCAAAAAGCGTTCTTTTACAGCTCAAGAGCTCATCGTCCGATTATTATCGGACTGTGAGCTGTGAGAAAAATTCTTTCAGGAGCGAACAAAAATCAGCTTTTGGCTGATTTTTGTTCGCTCCTGAAAGAATTTTTTGATGGATTGAAAACGGCTCGATGCCGTTTTCAATCCAAAATACGCTAATTATCACTCTTTGATTACTACTGATATTTTGAGATATAAATCGCAATTTGAAACCCAAATTGAGCCTTACTATTTACCTAATAAGCGATATTCCCCTTCTTTTAATATCGGCAAACCAATTGCTTTTCGTGCTGCATTGCTCTGCTCCAAGTCTTCGATCTGGGGAGGAAGAACCTTTTGACTGGCAGGGTCAAATTGCTGATTCGTTCCATACAATTGTGGTTCTCTCAAAATTTTCCCCTTAATATTGTCTACAAAAGTAGCGTAAATTTTGGCGGGCATTCGTTTGGCATTTACCTCCTGTAACAGAAAAGCAGAGTACTCTTCCAAATAAGTTGGAATATCCCAGTCTTTTGGAGGATGCACTAGCAATAATAGTTGTACATGATTCTTCTCCTCAATAACTTCTTTGGAGATATAACCATAGATTTCCCAAAGTCCTTTAATCGTCAAATGGTTTTGTAAATCATTTGCATGTTGAAGCATCCAAAGAGAATCTTCTACTGCTTTCGGCAAAGATAAATCGAGGCTTTTTTCATAGGTAAGACCTGCTTCTATTCCTTCATTATCAAAAACGGAATCAATTTGAGCAATGATCTTTTGGTCAGTTGTTCCCTTAGCAAGGGGATTCCTGTAAAGTTGATCGGTACGAGCAATCTCTTGAAAAATACGCTCAATCATTACTTTTTCGGAAGAACTGATATTCTTTTTGTTGCTTTCTTGAGCATTTGAATTCATAGGGATTAAGGATAACGCGCTTACTACGATGACAACATTAATAATTACAGTTTTCATGATGTAAAAATCTTTAAATGAAATAAATATTGAAGATGGGTACAAAGTAAAAGGGAAAGCAACTGGCTTTTGGATAAGTAAAAACAAAGAGCGCCTAAGAAGAACTTAAAAGACTTAAGGAAAACCTAAAATAAGTACAGTGTAACGTAAGTTCTATTTAATTTTTAAAGTCTTTTTTGGAGCGCCTTTAGGAGCGCATATCTTTTTTGGAGAGAGCGTAATTATTGGGCGTTTCGCCCAATAATTACGCTCTCTCCCCAAGATTTTTCGCCGCGAAGCGGCGGAATGATATTTGAAAAGACTTATGTTACAGTGTAATAAGTTACTTGGAGAGAAGAAGAGGTTTATGTCTCACAGAGAATGCCGAATGTGCAATTTTTTTCGATTGATACGATGAAGGAATTGCTTTTGTATTAAATCAAAAAAGGCTTACTTCCAAATGAAAGTAAGCCTTTTTCTATATTCTAAAGATGTGATTTTCATGATTAAATCTCACATCCAACAGTCATATATCTAATATTAGAAAGAGTATCTAGCAGTAACGTTCCAAGTTTGAGTTGTTCCAAATTTAACTCGGTTGTCTTGATTGATGCCATTCCAATTTTCTGCATCATTGCTAGATGCTGGAATTGCAGTATTTGATCTTGAAATGTACTCTTCTCCAAGTGCATTGTATAAGTTCGCTCTCAAGCTCAACAACTGATCGTTTGCCAACCTAAAGTTGTAACCGATACCTAAATCAATCAAGTTGAATGCTGGTAATTCCAATTCATCTTCTGATGCACCTAAGTTAGAGTACAATCTAGAGAAGTGGTAAACATCTGCATTGAAACGGAAACCTTCGAATGCTTTCCAAGTGATCCCCAATCCACCAGAAGTTTGAGCAGCACCACCTACACGAAGACCGTCTAAGCTCAACGCTTTTTCATTGCTGATTAAGTTTCTTTCATCATCGTAGATATCTCTTTCTGCATCATCACTATATACCCAATCTCCGATAGAAGCGAAACCTTTGAACTTGAAATTTCTAGTAATATCATAACCGAAATCTAGTTCGATACCTTGGTGCAACTGGTTTACATTCGTCAAGTTAATGAAGCCACCATTCACGAACTCTCTTCCGTTCACTACCTCTCCATCTCTTATCGTATTGGTTGTAGTTCTGTTGTTCCAAGCTGTTCTGTACAAGTTCACATTTGCAGCAAATTTTCTATTTGCAAACTTATAACCTGCTTCCAAACCAATTACATCTTCGTTTACCGTTACAGGATTTACTGTATTAGAAAAATTCAAGTAGATGTTATCGTGGAAAGGCTGTCTTGAGTAAAATCCTGTATTCACAAAAACTGTATTGTTCTCATCGAAAGAGAAGCTCAGTCCACCCTTAATGTTGTAACCTAAGTTAGCAACTTTCTCAGATTCCATATTGGCTTCTGGTTCATTGAATAACTCAAATCTTACGTGTGTTTGGTTAGAAACCGCACCTTGTACATAAGCACTGATTAACTCATTGCTGTACTCCAGTTGAGTGAAAACACCACCATATTGAATCGTTTCATCGTTGTTATAAGCGATACGTTGGTCTAAATCTGCGAAGTTAGTCAGCGCAACCCAAGGATCAGCTCTGAACTCTTGTGTCACTTCTCTTGGTTGACCATCAAAACGAGCCGTTCCTCTTTGCGTGTAAGAAGGTGCTCCTAGCAAATCTCTTACTTGTCTAAAGTGACTGCCTTGATAGTGTCTCAAATCTGCTCCGATGCTGAAATCAATGCTTTCCGTCAATTTAGTATCAAAACGAGAAACAACTCCGTACCAAGCGTGATTGTTCACAGAGTTTCTTAAGATATATTCTGCATCACCATTTGCTGCTTGGTTAGCGGCAACGATTCTATCAAAATCCCACTGACCTTGGTCTGTGAAGAAACGGTTGTCACGGTTTCCAATACCACCAGATCCACCACCTCTACCCCAAGAAGCGTACAATACCGTATTGAAAGCAGAGTTGTTAGAGATTTTGTAATCCCAGTTCAAGTTAGCAACTGGCTTATGGTAGTAGTTTCTACGAGAAGTTAAATACTCGCCATCCAAAGTTCCCCAGTTGTTGTTATATCTGATGTTGAACTCACCACTTCTGAAGTGATCACTAATTCTTTTGTCGAAGTTCTGATCGTGCCACTGTGGCGCACCAGTCAACAAGAAGTTGAAATCGTGCTTTTCGTTCAATTTATAACCAGCAGAAATGAAGTAGTTCTGTCCTTGACCTTGTGTTCCTTCTGCCCAGCCATTTCCTTGCCAGTGTGTCAAAAGAACAGTCAAACCCAAACCATTTTCCATCATACCCGTGTTGTAAGAAGCCGTTACTTTGTTGTAACCATCGTTACCCAAAGTGTAAGCTACTGTACCACCTTGCTCTTGCTGCGTAGATTTCATGATGATGTTCGTTGTACCACCAACAGAAGAAATCGCCAATTTAGAAGAACCTAATCCTCTTTGTACTTGGATAGCTGTGGCAACATCCGCCATACCAGACCAGTTCGACCAGTACATTCTACCATCTTCCATACCGTTGATGGGCTGACCATTCAACAAGAAAGCCGTGTTGACTTGGCTAAATCCTCTAGTGAAAACTTGAGAATCGCCATATCCACCTGCTTGGTTCGCTACGTAGATAGAAGGTGTGGATTTCATGATGTCTGGGAATTCTACGTTTCCACCAACTGCTTGAATTTCAGCAGCCGTGATTGTAGAAACTGCAACAGGTGTTCTTCTATCGCGAACGATGTCCATTGTACCTGTCACTACTACTTCATCCAAACCTAATGCAGAAGTAGCCATCGTGATCGTTCCTAAATCTGTTTTTCCAGTAACGTTGATGATTTTGGCTTCAAAACCAGTGTACGTAATTTCAATCGTTTTTCCAGTTTCACCTACTTTCAATTCGAAGGCACCTTCGAAGTCAGTAACAGTTCCAATGGAAGTTCCTCTAACCAAGACGGTTGCGCCAAGTAGAGGTTCGTCGTTAGTACCATCTATTACCTTACCAGTAACAGTTTGTGCGTTCATTACAAACGCCATGCAAATCATAGAGAAAAGTAACAATACGTTTTTCATAGTAAATGTTGATTATTTTGACGCAAAGGTACGATTTCATTGTTCATATAATAATGCTCCCGTATTAATTTTAGGTAAAGTTTTTACTAAGTAAACATAATGTAGCTACCTGACAATCAATATGTTAAATACGGAATTTTATTTGGTGAGTTTTCTCAAAAAGAGAGCAATTATTGGATTCTCGAACTTTAAGAAAGCATATTGTTAGAATCACTTTAAGAAAGCAAATTATTTACCAAAAATTGGGAGTTGAAGGCGTAAAAAATTACATTTGTTGACTAGGTTATCATAGTTGAATTTTATAAATATTTATATTTCTCATATACAATATTTTAATCACGTAAATGCGACTAATATTGAGTTTAAGTTCCTTGATTTTAAATATGGCATTTCTCCATTTAGACTCAATTTTTTTCGCCTACAAAAAAGAATTATGCAAAAAGTACAGTCCTACATACAAGAAAATAAAGCCCGATTTTTAGAAGAATTGATGGAATTATTACGCATTCCTTCCATCAGTGCAGATTCTGCTTACGACAATGACGTGCGACGTGCAGCAGAATTTGTGGCGCAAAAATTACAAGAAGCAGGTGCAGATCAAGTGAAATTACACGAAACAGAAGGGCATCCTATTGTTTATGGCGAAAAAATGATTGACCCTGGACTACCAACAGTTTTAGTTTATGGACATTACGATGTACAACCGCCAGACCCACTCGATTTATGGGATACGCCAGCTTTTGAACCAACAGTGCGCAAAACTACTGTCCATCCAGAAGGAGCAATTTTTGCTAGAGGTTCTGCGGATGATAAAGGACAGTTTTATATGCACATCAAAGCCTTTGAAGCGATGCTGGCAAATGAGGAGTTGACTTGTAATGTCAAATTTATGATCGAAGGGGAAGAGGAAGTTGGCTCAGATAATTTGGGACTTTTTTGTGAAGCAAATAAGGAAATGCTTGCTTGCGATGTCATCCTGATTTCAGATACTTCTATCATTGCAAACGATGTGCCTTCCATCACGGTAGGTTTGCGTGGATTGAGTTATGTGGAAGTAGAAGTGACTGGACCGAATAAGGATTTACATTCGGGCGTCTATGGAGGTGCAGTTGCTAATCCGATCAACACCCTTTGTGAAATGATTGCTTCCCTAAAAGATGAAAACAATCACATCACCATTCCGGGTTTCTATGATGATGTGGAAGTCGTGAGTGTAGCAGAACGGGCTAAGATGAACGAAGCTCCTTTTGATTTAGCAGATTATCAAGAAGATTTGGGTATTGCTTCGGTTGCAGGTGAAAAAGGCTACACGACATTAGAACGTGCTTCCATTCGCCCGACTTTGGATGTGAATGGCATTTGGGGCGGCTACATTGGAGAAGGTGCAAAAACCGTTTTGCCTTCAAAGGCTTTTGCTAAAATAAGTATGCGCCTCGTTCCACATCAATCTTCTGATAAAATTACTGAACTTTTTACGCAGCATTTTGAGTCCATTGCTCCTGAAGGTGTAAAAGTCGAGGTACGTCCACATCACGGCGGAGAAGCGGCCGTCACGCCTACAGATACGCCTGAATATCTAGCTGCACACAAAGCAATGGAAACCACTTTTGGCAAAGCGCCGATCCCTCAACGCGGTGGTGGTAGTATTCCCATCGTTGCGCTCTTTGAAAAAGTGCTAGATGCGAAGTCTGTTTTGATGGGCTTTGGCTTGGATTCGGATGTTATTCATTCGCCGAATGAGCACTATGGCTTGTTTAATTACTATAAAGGGATAGAGACGATTCCTTATTATTTTAAGTATTATTCGGAGTTGAAAGAATCAATTAACTAGGATTTACCTCCAAATCTTTTGAGCGACCATACTCCCGATAGCATAAAGTATCTCCCCAGCGAACGAACTTCTTCTGTCTGCACAAAATTAGCTGCGCTATTGCGATTAATGCCTATGTTTTGGTTGAGCAAATCAAAGGAGGAGAGGCGTAACTCAAATTGTTGTTGCTTACCAAAATAGTGAGAAAAAGAGGCTTGCCAAATTGGAATTTGCGTTTTAGGATTGAAGGTATCCGCTTGATAGACGGTATAATCAAAAGTTGTGCTGATGTTCCATTTCTCTCCGATTGACCAGTTGAAATCTAGGTAATAGATTTGATTGAGGAAAGACTGATTCAAGGCGGTATTAATTTCATAATTGGTGATGTTATAGCCCAAAGTCGCGCCCAGCCTAGCGTCTATAATTTCTTTCTTGCGATTCTCTAGGCTAATATCTACTGTTCCATTCCAACGATGCACTACGTTTTCTAAGTCATTGATGAATAAAATTGCTCGATTGTAAAAGGCTTGACTTTGGATATTCAGCTGAGTTTTGATTTTACGAATGGGTGTGCCAAAATTGAGATTGCCTATGACGCGTAAATCATCTTTTACATTAATTGGACTAATTTCTCGTCGCAAGAGTTCATCTATATTTTGGCTATTGGTAATTTTATTTTCAGTATAAGTCAGATCCAAAAAAGCAAACAGGTTGGTAGAAGAAAATTGATCGAAAAGAAAGAAATTAGTGCGTAGCTTATGCTGCATTTCTGCCCGCAAATTTGGATTTCCAACATAGATGCTTAGCGGATTACTATTGTCCACTATGGGTTGCAATTGCTCCAAACTAGGTTCTTGAATACTGCTTCGATAGTGGAGCGTCAGATTAGTAGAATTCGTGAAATTGTATTGCCAACGGGCGTTTGGTAGTAGGTTAGAGAAGCTGCGTTCAATGGGGAGTTGTTCACTTAAGAGATTGCCTTTCAAGTTGGATTGCTGGGCATTGAGTCCAAAAGAAAATTTCGATTTAGATTGATTCCATTGAAAAGTTAAACCTGCCTGATCGTAAATGTAATCTTTTGAAAAAACATTACTTAATTGAGCATTCAGAATGCGCTGTCCTTGGAGCAAATCGAAGAATTCCTTATTCAATTCCTCTCTAAAATCTTGACGACGATAGCTGAATTGAAGGTATTTTCCTTTGCCCAATGGTTCGCTATACGTTAGTTTTCCACTGTAATTCAATTGATTGTCCTTGGCAATTTGGTCTTGTCGCAATTCTTCCTCAAAGTCTGGAAATTGATTGACAGAAAACACTTCATTGTTTCGTTTTCTATTGAATGTTTCAATGTTGAAGTTACCTGTCAGAGCACGCCCTGCTCTGCTAAAACGCTTGCGGTAAATCAAATTAGATTTGAAATTAATTCCCTGATTTTGTGTTTGCAGAGTTGTCGTTCGCCCATTTTTAAAAACATCTTTCGCGTCAAAAGTCTGACTAAGTGTATGGCGATTGACTATTGAATTGATGATAGAAATATCATTTCTCCATTTCAAATCCTGAGTAGAATCTATTTTGTGCTTTAGTTCTATATTTAAGCGATGATTGCGATTCTTACTGCGTTGTTGACTTTCTCGCTGTGTTTTGGCAGTTGTTTTTTCACCTAATAAATTCTGCAAATTCGCTGTACGATCAAGTTCTTGTTGAAGTTCATTATAGAAGTAGTTGAGGTACAAATTAGTCTTTTTTGAGAGCTCATAGTTGAGATTGAGTCCACCAACATTGGTATTCACAAAACCATCGCTGCGCCTGCCATCTGGTGAAATTGGAATGCCTAATTCTTGCGGATTCAAAACCTGATTTCCACCAGCCAGAGCTTGGATGCCTCCCATGAATTCGATGTAATCCATCATGCTAAATCCTTGCTCATTCACATTATTGGAACGACCAATGGCAGAGAGCTGCAATTTAGGTGTAAAGCGATTGAGATTTCCTCTTGTAGCAAAACGATTATCGCTTCCATAACCTGCTTCCAATGTTCCAAAATAGCCCTTCTTCTTATCTGCTTTGAGCTTTAAGTTGATCGTTTTATCACGTTCTCCATCATCCACACCTGTGAATTCCGCAATATCTGATTTTTTATCAAAAACTTGTACTTTATCGATGGCATCTGCAGGTAGATTTTGGGTAGCGATGGAAGCATCATTTCCGAAAAATTCCTTTCCATCCACCAGGACTTTAGAGACTTCTTCTCCTTGCGCTCGAATCGTTCCATTGCGATCAACTTCCACTCCTGGTAACCGTTTCAATAAATCTTCAACCACTGCATTTGGCTTTGTCTGAAAAGCATCTGCATTGTATTCAATCGTATCTTTTTTCATTACAATCGGAATACGTTCTGCCTCTACCATGACTTGATCGAGTAATTTGTTCTCCTCGGCTAGTGTAATGTTATCAAAGGTCATATTTTGCTGTAAATCAAAGGCGTTGCTGTAAGTTCTATAACCCAAAAAACTGACTTGCAAAAGGTATTTACCTTGTTCTACTTTTGGAAAGTCAAAACTGCCTTGATCATCTGTGATGACAAAATGCTGTAGAACAGAATCTTGTGCTTGCAGTAGGACAACGGTTGCGCCACTTAATGCTTGCTCACTAGAATCTTGTACACTTCCTTTGATTTGGAAAGTTTGCGCGGAAGTACAAAGGCTTCCGCAGCAAAATATTGATAGTATGATGCTCTGAATGGACATAGTGTTGGGTGATTTCTTTTGAATGTACTACTGTTTGCTCGCACGAATTATGGTGCTTCTGCTTCCTGCCTGCTCTTGCATTTCTTTCATCTTCTCTTTCACTATTTTATCGTACGCTGCGCGGCTTACTTTTTTCCCTTTTGTAGGCGCAGCGATAGCATCTTTTTCTAGCGATTCTAGTTGAACTTCCTTTGCTATTAGCCATCGCTCATTATTTTCAGATTTCACATGTAAGCCTAAGATCATACCTGGCAATTGATAGAAATCATAAGGCCCGCTTGCTACGGGAATGGCAGTAGTAAACCATGCTTCTACTTTGCGATTTTCTTCTTCTAAGGTTGCTTTCCGACAAGCGTAACCCGCAATTTCTTTAGATTCATTACTCAATTTCCAAGCATATTTTTTAGCCTCATCTTGAATCAAAAAGGTTTTTCCCATGAACCCTTGTTGTATTACTATGGACTTGTTCTTGATGTCGTGATAAGTAATGTTTCCGTCCATCGCTCTTATCATTTTGATTTGTATGGTCTTTCCCTCTTCTTCGGTGTGGTTGATTGCTTCCTCATCTGGCACATTGGTTATTGCTTCATATACCGAGGCATTTTCATTGAACAGTAAATGATACTCTTGAATCCGTTCGCTGGGCATCATTTTTTCTAATTGCTCTTTGGAGATGGGCAAGTCTTCGGGTAGTTGAATCTCTATTTTGGTCTTTTCTTCAAAGGTGATTTTGCCTTCTTTTTGTGAAAAAATAAGTATTGGAATTACAAGCATTAATACAGTAATAAGCTGCTTCATTGTATTATGAATTTATGATTGTTGTTGAATTGAAATTTGAAGGAGATACTGGTTTCTCTTTCTGTAGACAAAGGTGAAGCAGAAATAAGGAGGACTAGGTTAACCGACTGTTATTTAATGTTATCTAGTGTTAATCAGAAGCTATTTGCTGGAGAAAACCCTTTATTTTTGAGCAATCAAAACTCTTGTTCAAAACTTTATGAAGAAACGCATTCAAAGAATTGTTCTACTAGCACTCTTGGCAAACTTGGGAATTATTGCCTTTCAAATTTACTGGTTACGCAATACTTATAAAGTGAATGAAGGGCGTTTTGAAAAGGATGTGAATGAGGCGTTGGATGATGCCGTGACAGATTTGGTATTCAATGGTTTTCTGATCAGTGTAGAGATAGGAAAAATTAATGATCAGATAAGTGGTATGCAACTAAGACACTCGACTGTCAAATTCGATACTAGCGCATCCGTAAGTTTGATTAGTTCGGATAAAATAGACCTTAACAACACCAATACATATAGAGATATTCAAGTGGTTAAACAGGACAAAGTAACTGGAGACTCTCTACAGGTAGAAATGGAAAAAATAGTCCATAATTTAACAAATTTGTCCAAAAATGCTATTGATCTAAAACGCCTTGATTCTCTCTACAAAGCAGAACTACAGCAAAGAAACATTCTCTTACCTTACAATATCCATTATTACCGTTCGGATAGTTTGTATGCAAGTACTACTAATAAAAATCCCTTTAAACCAATTTATGAAACTAATGAAATCAGAAATCCAGGTTTTTTAAATACTAATTCTTCTGTAAAAGCAGTCTTTCCTAGTCAAACGTTTTTTCTATTGAAACAAATGAGCATTAATTTACTGGCTTCTTTATTCCTCTTAATCATCACCACCGCGAGCTTCATTTATATGCTTCGCATCATTTTTGAACAAAAAAAATTATCCGAAATCAAAAATGATTTCATCAATAATATGACGCACGAACTCAAAACACCTATTTCTATTCTCTCCGCCACGAATGAGGCTATGACTAACTTCAACGCTTTAGAAGATAGGAATAGAACGAAACAGTATCTAGGTATTGTCAAAAATGAGATTGAACGACTATCAGGTATGGTGGAAAAGGTATTAAATATTTCGATTTATGAAAAAGCAACGTTCAATCTAAAATTGGAGGCCACTAATGTAGAAGAATTATTATCAGGTTTAGCGAGTAAATACAAAATTGTACAGCATAAAGATATCAAAATTGACTACGAAAATCAGCTTATTGATCCAGTTTTACAATTGGATAAGGTACATTTCACTAATGTCTTGAACAACTTATTAGATAATGCAATCAAGTACTCTCAAGAACGGATCCAGGTTGCTATCAAGAGTTTTGAAGACACCAAAAATGTAATCATTCAAATTTCGGATAATGGTATTGGAATTGCAAAAGGTCATCAAGAACGGATTTTTGATAAGTTCTATCGAGTACCGACAGGAAATTTGCATAAAGTAAAAGGCTTTGGTTTAGGTTTGAGTTACGTAAAGAAAATAGTGGAAAAGCACAATGGGGCAATAGAGGTGAAAAGCGAACTGAATCAAGGGAGTGTGTTTACGATTTGGTTGCCGAAACAAGCATAGTCTCAAATGTTAAAGAAATGAACAAAAACATCAAACTCCTTCTTGTCGAAGACGAAAGTACACTCGCTTTTATCGTAAAAGAAAGTCTAGAAACGCGCGACTTTGAAGTCATTCATGCTAAAAATGGAGTAGATGGTTGGGCGATGTTTCAAAACCTCACTCCAGATGTTTGCGTATTGGATGTGATGATGCCAGAAAAAGATGGATTCTCTTTGGCTAAGGAAATTCGTGCTGCTAATCCAATTGTTCCCATTATTTTTTTGACTGCCAAATCGCAAACGAGAGATGTTGTTCGAGGCTTTGAAATTGGAGCAAACGATTACATCAAAAAGCCATTCAGCATGGAAGAACTAATCGTTCGTGTAAAAGCCTTATTGCGCAACCAAAATGCACAGCAACAACACCAAATTCAGCAGCAACAAGTTTGGGAAATTGGCGATTTTCAGTTCGATTGCATCAAACAGACCCTAACTTCTCCTCAAGAAACGCGCAAACTTACCCATCGCGAAGCAGAAATCCTTCACTTACTTTGTCAGCACCAAAATCAAGTCCTTGAACGCAAAGTGGTGCTCCTTCAACTTTGGGGTGACGATACTTTTTTCAACGCTCGCAGTATGGATGTCTTCATCACTAAACTACGGAAGTATTTCAAATCTGATGCTAGAGTAGAAATTGTGAACGTGCGTGGAATTGGATACAAGTTGATTGCTTAGGACTTGGCATATTTATTCTATCGAAAAATCGCTTCAAAATCAACCCAACTCTCCTTTTTTTGTTCTTCTAATCTATGGCAAAAGAAACAACAACGACTACTATTGAAGAGCCAGAAATTGGCAGTCTGAGAGATAATATCTACATCAAAGGAGCGCGCGCCAACAACCTAAAAAATGTGAGTTTGAACATTCCTAAAAACCAGTTGGTGGTTGTGACAGGCGTTTCGGGTTCGGGCAAATCTTCCATTACGATGGATACGCTTTATGCCGAAGGACAACGCCGCTATGTAGAAAGTCTTTCTTCCTACGCGCGCCAGTTTTTGATGCGGATGAAAAAAGCCTGATGTGGATTACATCAAAGGCATTTGTCCTGCCATTGCCATAGAACAAAAAGTCAGTACTAGCAATGCGCGTTCCACAGTTGGCTCATTAACAGAGATTTACGATTACTTCCGAATGCTATTTGCTAGGGTAGGGAAGACCTATTCACCCATTTCAGGCGACCTGGTCAAAAAACACGAAGTCGCAGATGTCGTAGATTTTATACAAGCCCAAGAAGAAGGCACAAAGATTCAGCTATTCATTCCTTTACAAAAACAATATCCACAAAGAACGCTAGAACAAGAGTTGACTTTGCTACTCCAAAAAGGCTATACGCGCTTGAATTATGGTGAAGATCGCTACGAATTGCAAGAGGTTTTGGAAAGCGAAGTGCTAGATTTGAAGAAAACGGTTGAAGAAATGCGAGAAGAAGACATTCGCATTTTGATTGATCGTTTTGTGGTGAAGAAAGAGGATGAAGAAAACATCAAGCGCATCGCAGATTCTGTACAGACCGCTTTTTATGAGAGTTTGGGAGAATGTATAGTCGAAATTATCGGTGGTGAAAAACGAGGTTTCAATAATCGTTTTGAATTGGATGGACTGCTATTTGTCGAGCCAACGCCACAACTATTTAATTACAACAATCCATTTGGTGCTTGTCCAAAATGCGAAGGTTTTGGTCGTGTGATGGGTATAGATGAATACAAGGTTATTCCAGACCAGTCGCTATCCGTTTACGAAGGTGCAGTGGCAGCTTGGAAAGGCGAAAAATTTGGATGGTGGAAAGAACAAGTTATTGCACATGGCGAAAAAGCAAGTTTCCCAATTCATCGCCCTTATCAAGAATTGAGCAAAAAAGAGCGCAAACTACTTTGGAATGGTACGAAGCACTTTGGCGGCATCCGTGCGTTCTTTGCAGAGTTAGAAGAAAAGACCTACAAAATTCAAAACCGAGTAATGTTGGCGCGCTATCGAGGACGAACCACTTGCCCCGAATGCGACGGTGGACGCTTGCGAAAAGAAGCAACTTACGTCAAGATCAATGACAAATCTATTCCTGATTTAGTAGACTTGCCGATAGATGAATTACTGCCTTTTTTTGAAAATATAGAACTGAACGAATACGATGGCAAAATTGCGAAGCGACTGCTGTTAGAAATCAAGAACCGCTTAAAATTTATGATTGAAGTTGGACTCAACTACTTGACGATCAATCGAGTGTCAGGGACATTAAGTGGAGGCGAAACACAGCGCATCAATCTGACTAGAACATTAGGCAGTAATTTGACGGCTTCGATGTACATTTTAGATGAACCCAGCATTGGCTTGCATCCTAAAGATACGAGCCGCTTGGTGCAAGTGCTGAAAGATTTACGCGACTTGGGGAATACCGTCATCGTGGTGGAACACGAAGAAGATGTGATCGCTAATGCGGACTATTTAATTGATATTGGACCGCGCGCAGGTATTCATGGTGGCGACGTCGTTTTTGCAGGGGAATACGAAAAAATCCATACGGAAGCAACCGAAAGTTTGACGACTAAATACATGAGCGGTCGCATGGAAATTCCAGTGCCGCCGATTCGTCGTAAGTTTAGCAATTCCATTTGGCTGAAAGGTGCCAACCAGCACAATTTGAAAAACGTGGATGCGCAATTTCCGCTCAATACCCTCACAGTGGTTTCGGGCGTTTCGGGCAGTGGAAAAACGACTTTGGTCAAGCAAATTTTGTATCCTGCCTTGAAGAGACATCTAAGTGAGAACACAGCGGTCGCACCTGGAATACATAAAAGTTTAGAAGGAGATTTACGCGCCATTACGCAAGTGGAAATGGTCAATCAAAGTCCAATTGGAAAGTCCTCACGCTCTAATCCAGTGACTTATGTGAAAGCCTACGATAGCATCCGAAAATTGATGGCTGACCAGCAACTTTCCAAGATTAGGGGCTTCAAACCCAAGCATTTTTCCTTCAATGTAGATGGCGGTCGCTGCGATACTTGCAAAGGAGATGGTGAGCAGGTGATTGAAATGCAATTCTTGGCAGATGTACGTTTGGAATGCGAAGAGTGTGGCGGCAAACGCTTTAAGCAAGAAGTCCTAGATGTAGAATATAAAGGCAAAAATATTGCGGAGATTCTGGACATGAGTATAGATGAAGCTATTAAGTTTTTTGAAGCTGCTAAAGACGTAGTGCAAAAACTCAAATCGCTGCAAAATGTAGGTTTAGGTTATATTAAATTAGGACAATCTTCTAGCACGCTTTCTGGTGGAGAAGCACAACGCGTCAAACTCGCCTCGTTCCTGGTCAAAGAACGCACTCAAGAAAAAATCTTCTTCATTTTTGATGAACCGACGACGGGTCTGCATTTTCATGATGTCCACACGCTGCTTGATGCGCTTAATGCCTTGGTAGAAAAAGGACATACGGTACTGGTCGTCGAGCACAATCTAGAGGTTATCAAATCGGCAGATTGGTTGATTGATTTAGGACCAGATGGTGGAAAGCAAGGTGGAAATTTGGTTTTTCAGGGAATTCCCGAAGATAGTTTGAAAGTTAAGGAGTCGCATACGGGGAGATTTTTGAAGGAAAAATTGAAATAAAGTGGAGATCGCAGTTTTTACAGAAAAATCCTACACTTGCACTAGACTTTATTGACAGATAATATTTGTAGATGCTAATTGATTGATTTTCAGTACATCAATTTGGCTTCACAAATTATTTGTGAACAACCACCACTATATCTAAGATATATTTTCTCACGATGAATTTTCTTTTGGTACAGCTTGTTCCTCTTCTTGTATAGTATTGTTATGCTTCCTTTGAGCTAAAAACTTGGTAAGTTTTTGAAACTTGCCAAGTTTAAATGTATTGAATTACCAGATAAGAATATAACTATTTTTGAAATGAAGACGTTATCTTTTCGCCTTTGGACTTTATTTATTAGTGGTATTTGTCGAGTTTGACTGATTGATTTTTAAATATCAGTTCAGCTTTACAGTTTTTTGAGAATAACCACTTTTGCAGATGGAGTAAAGATTAAGCGAAAATGTTAAAATACCTGTTGCTGGTTGGTGCTACGCTGTTCGTATTTATTGGATTTGGACAAAAACAAGAATTACTCGTTGTTGATGAAAATAAAGAGCCTTTAATTGGCGTAAATATCTTTTCTCAAAACCAAGAATTTACTACTACAACAGATGTCAACGGACAGTTCTTATTACCTAGATTACCCAAAACTACGCTAATCCATTTCAGCTACATCGGCTATGAAGAAAAGCAAGTACCTTATCAGAAACTGCAACAACTAGCAAGCGTTCAGCTTCGATTATCTGCCCAAAACTTAAATGAAATTCTAGTCGTTGGTCGCAAAAACGAACGCGCAGCTGAACTACCTTACCAGATTGAGCGAATTAGCCAAAAAGCCATCGCTTCTACTAATTCTTCCACTTCTGCCGATGCACTACGCGATCATGCAGGTGTCTTCGTACAAAAAAGCCAAGGTGGCGGTGGCAGCCCAATTTTGAGAGGTTTTGAAGCGAATAAAGTTTTACTCGTTGTGGATGGAGTACGCATGAATAATGCTATTTATCGCAATGGTCATTTACAAAATGCGATCACTGTAGATGCCGCTATGCTCGACCAAATGGAAGTGATTTATGGACCTGGTTCGTTGACTTATGGAAGTGACGCATTAGGTGGCGTCATTCATTTTCGCTCCAAAAATCCGCAGCTTTCCTTTATCAATCAACCTAAAATCAATACCAATTTTTATACGCGCTACGCAAGTGCCAATCAAGAAAAATCGGCACATTTAGACTTCAATTTTGGTAAGCGTAATTGGGCATCTTTGACCAGTTTGACGTACAGTGATTTTGGAGATTTACGCGCAGGAAACAACTATGTCAACTTTCCAGAAGATTTCGGACAACGCCCTTTTTACGTCCGAACTAATATTGAATACACCGAAATAAAAGATGAAATCATTGCCAATGAGCATCCAAATACTCAGGTTGGAACTGCATACAGCCAAGTAGATATACTCCAGAAAATTCGCTACCAAGCTAATGAATCTACTTCTTTTATTGCCAATTTCCAATACTCCAATTCTAGCAATGTACCTCGCTACGACCGTTTGACCACACTGAATTCTAGCAAGCCAAATGATCTCAAATTTGCTGAATGGTTCTATGGGCCTCAACAACGGTTGTTAGCTTCTCTGCAAGCCAAATTTTCTATATCCAATTTACTTTATGATAAAGCATTATTCATTGCTGCTTATCAAAAAATAGGTGAAGAGCGCTTTGATCGGAGAGTAAGTAGAGCAGGACGTACCTTTCAGCTAGAAGATGTGCAAGTATTTTCTCTGACGGCAGATTTAGATAAATATTTGAGATCTAATGAGCGTCATATTTTTTCTTATGGTTTGGACTGGAATTTTAATGAGGTGCAATCAGAAGCAGGCGTAGAAAATATTTTGACACAGGAAATAGAGCGTAGCGAACCGACGCGCTACCCAAGCGGAGGAAGCCAAGTGAATACTTTTGCTGCTTATAGTACTTATCGTTGGAAAAGTCAAGATTCAGTTTTAAATTTTCATGCAGGTCTACGATATACTTATGCCCATACGTATTCACTCTTTGGGGCAGATGATCCAATTCAATGGTCGCCTAATTACTATACCGAAGGCGTTGATAATACTGGCAGTGATCTAACTTGGGGAATTGGTTTGACCGCATTTACTCCTGGTGGTTGGCAATTTCGAGCGTCGGCTGCTACTTCTTTTCGCGCTCCCAATTTGGATGACTTTTCCAAAATTCGCGTGAAAGATGGATTTGTTACTATTCCAAATCCAGATTTAGCATCGGAGCGAACCCTCAATGGTGAATTGACTATTGGAAAAGAAAGCAAACTTGGAAATGGTCGCATTCATATGAGCGGTACAGCTTTTTATACTTATTTGCAGGATGCGATTGTACGCACTGATTTTGCGTTACCTAATGGCAGATTTCAATTACTACTAGACGACGAATTGCTTTCTACCGTTGCCAATGTCAATGCTGAAAATGCTTTTATTTACGGTGCTTCTGCTAACCTAAAAGTTAGCTTTAATCGTGCATTGAGCTTACTTTCTAATATCAATTGGACCTATGGCAGACGTCTTTTTCAATACGAAGGAAGAATCGCTGAACGAGAACTCCAACTTCCATTGGCACACATTCCTCCTTTTTATGGCAGGACAAGTTTGAAGTATGAGAAAAATGGATTTAGTCTCGAAGGTGTGATGCGATACAATGGCACAAAAACGCTAGAAAACTATGCCGTGCGCAGTGTTCAGCCCGATCCTTTAGATAGAGATTTGATTTTCTTTCGAGATGGTACTTCGGATAATTTGGAGCAAACGCCGCTTTGTGAAGAGGATACTTTTTGTCTAGGCACGCCTGCTTGGATGACTTACAATTTGTATGCGAGTTATACCTTCAGGCAACTCACTGCTCAAGTTGGTATTGAGAATATCACAGATGTTCATTATCGTCCTTTTGCTTCGGGTGTGAGTGGAGCAGGGAGAAATTTAATCTTAGCATTGAGGGGGAGATTTTGATATTTCACCATTTCATCAATCCTTCTAGTAACCAATCTGCCAACAACTGCCGATTGCGCTCAATGACAATCCTCTGCTGATCTCGGCTGTGCTTAATGTTGCCTAATTCAATATAAATAGCAGGAGCTTCCACTTCTCGAAGCATATGCAAATCACGCCCCGTGACCGTACCAAAGTAATTTTTCGATGCGCGATAAACCTTATATTTATCACTCATAGTAGCTTGCAGCTTTTTGGCAAGCGCTTTGCCTTTCGCATCGGTAGGGTGGTGATAAAAGAAAAGGTCAATTTGTTGCTTTTGAGCGCGCGAATCTACATGAATAACGACTACGATTTGCTGTGTAACGCCTCTCCATTTATTCTTTTTGTAGAGTTCATTAATCGCATTGGAACGCTGAAATAGGCGTGTTTTTTGGGAGCGCTCAATAGGAAAATTGCCCCACACGACTTCGTCTTCATCACATTTCAGATAAAGTCCTTCCCGAATACCATCGTCTGGATCGCGCGTAATCATGTAGGCCGTTGCGCCATGCGCAATGAGATTTCGACATAAGCGAAGTGCGACATCATAGGCATATTCATCTTCGCACAATTTGTTACCATCTCGTTTTCCAACTGCTCCTGGATCAGGTCCGCCATGTCCAGCAACGATATAAACGACTTTGCCTTTCATTTTTTCGCTCGCTAGAGGCGTATAAGCATATTTTGGTCCAAAGATTGGATAGCTGCGCTTGCCTGCGGCTTGAGTGGAAAGATTCTTGCCTGTGATTGGTTTGGTTTGCGTGATGATGGGTTGCTTTTTTTTGGGAACGACTTTTGCAGCAAGAACGGAGTCTTTCTTAGGTTCAGGTTTGGATAGATTTTTCTTTACTTCATCCAAGCAATTCATTTCATGATACGGTACCCAAAGCACGCGACTTTTAGCGTAGGATTGCTTACGGATTTCTGTTTCTACTAAATCATTATTATATTTTTGGATGCGCACGGCTTGATCCCAATCAGAAATTCCAATGGTCGTGCGAATGCTTTTTCCGTCATAACGATAGACAAAAATAGGTAGATAGTAAGATCGCCCTTTGACTAGCGTAGCACTTTTACGGAGTTCATTAAGCGCGTAAAATTTAGAAAAATTGCAACGAAAAGCGTCTAAATTGTAGCGGCGCAATAGAGAATATACGCCATCGCCTTCTCGCGCTTCCACTTTATGAAAGGTCGGTTCTGCACTTGCTCCCAGAGATAGACCAAGCGAAAAAAGGAATAAAAAAGTAAAGTTTATTTTTTTTGATAATTGCATAAAGGGTTGATTATAAGTGGTTTAATAGTAGGTTAAAATGAAATTTTCCATTTAAAGTTAGGGTTGTACGAAGTATCAAGTATTAGGTGAGCAAAATCTAGCGATTAAGGCATAAAATCTAGTATTTTTAGTGAGTTAATAGTTTCAAAATTCAGGTTTTATCACAAAACTTGTAGCCCTAATACTTCATGCACGACTAATTCAAAGTACACCCTTTCTTTCTCCTAATTCATTACATATCTTCGACTATCCAAATTCAGCAACACGGCGATCATGATAGTGAAGCCCAGAAGCGATGAACCTCCTTTGCTAATGAATGGTAATGGGATACCAATAATAGGCATAATTCCCATGGTCATACCGATATTGATAAAGAAGTGCAGAAAGAAAATTCCTACAATCCCGTATGCATAATAACGTGTGAAATTGGATTTTTGGCGTTCTGCAATGTGAAGAATGCGCCAAAAAAACGCTAGAAATAAGAAAATCAGCACGAGCGTACCAATAAATCCATGTTCCTCTCCAATCGCACAAAAAATAAAGTCGGTGTATTGTTCGGGAACATAGTCCAATTTCGTGAGTGTTCCTTTGAAGAAACCTTTGCCTTCGAAGCCTCCCGAGCCAATGGCAACTTTGGATTGAATGACATTATACAAAGGTCCGCTAGGGTCGCATTTATCTGGACGAATCCACATATTGATGCGCTCTTGTTGATGCGCTTCCAAAAAGTTATTGAAAGCGTAGTTAGCAGAAATGGCGATGCCTGAACTCAAAGAAACAACGATGAGTAGCATGACTGCTAAACGCTGTCGCTTATTGACGTAGTGATAAATACCCAATATTGCAAAACCAATAATATTGGATAAGAGGATAAATCTTTCAGAATTTTCGTCAAGATCAATGAAAAAGTAAGAGGGAATGATGATTGCTAAACCTGCGATAATCCAGTAAAAAGGATTTTTTAGGTAAGCTAGAAGTGCAATACTTCCAGCAGAAATCAGTGTTAAAACGAGGTAGAGTGGTTGATCGGAAGCCAGAGCAATAAGCAGCAGTGCGCCCACAGAAAAACCTATGTAGATATATGCTCCCGACATTCCTGCTCTGTAAAATAAGACTGCAAAAGACAAGAATATGAGTGCAGAACCCGCATCAGGTTGCAACAAGATTAGCAATATTGGAAAGATAATCATGCTAGTGGCAACCAGCAAGTATTTCCCTTTACTTAAATCAATTTTATGATTACTCACATAGCTGGCTAAAGCTAGGCAGGTTGCAAATTTAGCAACTTCGGAAGGTTGAAATCCAAAGCTTCCAATTCTGAACCAAGAAGTTGCGCCTTTTATTTCTGTTCCAAGAAAAGGGACTAATAAAAGTAAAATTATAGCGACCCCATAGATGAGAAATGCAAACTGTTCCCAAAATTTGCCATTGATGAATTGAATAATCCCAAGAGTGACCAATGAAATCCCAACCCACATAATTTGCTTACCCGCAGGCGTTGCCCAAAGAGAATTCATCGTTCCAATGCCTTCGTCGCTGAATGTAACGCTATATACCGTCGCAGAACCTAAGGCAACCAAACCTAGGTATATAGAAAACAAGACCCAATCTATCTTTCGAACTACTCTGCCTTTACTTGCACGCCTCACACTCATGAAGGAGATAAGCTTTTTGTTTTAAAAAATTAGTTCGCCCATATTCATATTCGTATCTCGAATGGGCGAAGCATTCGGATAGTCTCTACGAATGACGTACAATAATCGTTGCGCTTCCAGTTTACTTTCAAATGCGCCCGCTCTCACTTTGTAGTAAGGCGTATCATGCACCCAAGTCGCATTAATGTTTGGATAATTGTATTGAAATTTTCGTAGCACATTTTCCATTTCTACTCTATTTCTAGTAGCATGAATCAGAATTCTCCAACCCGTCACCTTGCTGCTTCGCTTGTTCAACTGCACATAACGATCTAGCATATTACTGATGGTAGCTGGCTCATTTACAACTACTTGCGCCTTCGAGCAATAGAGTAAGAATGTAAAAAATATGGTAATTAGTATGATGCGAATCATAAAATTTAGTTTTTTACAAATGTAGGATTTATTTATTAAGATTTGAGGTTTGAGACCTGAAATACAACGCTACTCAATGACCTTACGTTCTTTTAACTCAAAAAAACAGTGCATTGCTGCTTCCACATCTGTGAGCGCATGATGATTTTGTGGATAATCTTTTTGAAAGAGTTTTTTGTACAATTCTGAAAGCCTTGGAAACTTTGGGCGTTCTCTTCCGCCATCTCGAATATCGCAATAGGCTGTTGAGGATTGCATCGTGCAAAGCGTTGGGGTGTTATATATTGTGTTAAAATATTTTTTGGTCAATCCGAGTGCCTTCAGTTCATTGAAAATTACTTTTTTATCGTATTCGATATTATGAGCGATCAGAAGATCACAGTCGGAAAGTGCATTGAGAAATTCATGTAGCGCAAATTGAGCATTCACGCCATTTTTCAAAGCTACGTCTTGTGTAATGCCATGAATTTCTGAATTATCAATCGAAAAATTTTCTGGACGCACCAGTTCGCTGAATCGTTGTAGTTCCTTGCCGTTTTCATTTGTCTTGATGAACGCCAGGTGGACCAATCGCGCTGAACTTTGGTACTTGCTATTGGTTTCGGTATCGAAAAAAAGATATTTCATGTTGTGTAATCAATTCTGCTGGTGTATTAAGCAAAAATAACAATTGGAGCGATCAACTTTAAGCAACCGCCCTAACTATTCACAACTTCATACTATCTAACCTAAACAGCTCATATTTTTCGATCAATTCAATCAGTAAGTTTGCATAATTTTGTCTATTGGAATAATTGAGTTCTTGCAAACCTTGCGCCCATTTCTTGTAGTCCTTTCCGTGTTGTAACAACTGCTGGTAGGGCTGTCCTTCTGTACTAAATAACCAACTATGTGCCCGCCAATTTTCCCAAGCACTTTCATATTTTTTTCCCTGTAATGGTTTTCCAAAATGATTGTTATCCTGAGTGGTTGCCCTCGCTTTTCCTGCCTGACTTTCTAGCAAGGCTTGCGCCATTTTTATACTAGCTGGTACGCCAAACTTTTGCGCTTCCATAATTGCTACCTTCCCAAATCGCTTGATATAATGTTCTACTTCTTGAGCTGACAAAACATCATTAGATATACTAACGCTTGAAGTGCTTTCGATGAAATTGAAACTCGGCGTCATGCTTAAAGATTCAGAGGCTTGATAACTTGCAGGTTGAGCGGTATTGTAGGAAGGTGCTCTCATGTTGATTTGAAAATGCAAATCTTTTTTTACCATCAAAAAAACGCCAAAAGCAAGTACACTTATTTTGAACCAAGGCAGTTTTACATTCTGGAAAATACCAAAAGTGAATTTGTGGAAATAGAATTGAACGAGGGTGAAAAGCTTTCTTATGTTGTTCCACCATTTCCTGAACAACAATTTTAAGCTAATATGTTCCAATACATTGTGTTCTGTGGAAGTATTTAGGTGGTGATTTTGCGAGCGAGTGATATTTTTTTTCATGGCATTATTAAATTAGAAACATAAAATTGCATTTAAACCGTATTTTTTGATTAAATTTGCTATTGCAATACAAAATTAAAACAAATAGTTTTAATTTTAAAACAATAGAACTAATTTTGTTTTAAAAATTATGTCGAAGTATCAAGATCATATTGTCAATCAGCGGTTTAAGTCGGTTTATGAAAACTTAGAAGATCGCAATTTAATAAAGGGCAAGTCAGATATTGCTAATGAATTGGGCACTTACAATCATATTATCAACAGTATTTTGAAAGGGCAACGCAATGTGACGATTGACCAACTGAATCAGCTATTCAGTAAATATGATATTAATGCCAACTATTTGTTTGGGCTAAGCGACAAAATGTTTCTAAACGGTGAAATTGCAACGCAACCCATTTCGGCAAGAAAATATGGCGAAAGAGCGAATATTACCATGACGTCGCACAAGGCCTTGGCAGGAGATGCGCTTTCCATAACTGAAAAGGAAGAGGCACAAAAATTTTCAGTGCCAGGAATGCAAGGTGATCTACTCGCTGTCGAAATCAGTGGTGATAGTATGATGCCCACTTTGATGAATGGTGACATTGTGATCTGTGAAAAAGTGGAACGCGGGGACAGTATTCGCGAAAACCAAGTGTATGTCGTAGTGAGCGATACAGTGGTGGCGAAACGCGTGCAGCAAATCAAAAAGAACGGCGTCCTGAATAAATTGCGCCTAATTTCTGATAATTCTAGCGTTTACCAACCTTACGAATTAGCTTTAGAAGAAGTGACACAATTGCTACAAGTGAAATGTCGTCTGACTTCGCACGGAATGAGGTAATGAATTGATAATTGTTAACTGTGAATTGTTAATGAAAACATTAAAGAAATCTATCACTTACTGTTTTTTACTTACAATTTTTGTCTCCTGCGGAAACGAAAATAAAGAACAAGTTGTAGAAGCAACTACTCCAGATGCCAACGACTTTGAGGCTTTTTATAACCGCTTTCATAGTGATAGTGTTTATCAAATTGAACACATACTTTTTCCTCTGCAAGGCTTACCGACTAATGCAGATACCACGATTTTACGCAATCGCGATTTTTACTACCAAAAAGAAGGCTGGGTCGTTCAGAATCGCTTGCCTGAGAATTCTGATTTCAGATCAGAAATTGCTGCCATTGACAGTGCTTTGGTCATTGAACGCATTCTTCACCAAAGTGGACAATACGCAATGGAACGTCGCTTTGCCAAAATGGATGGCGAATGGATGTTGATCTATTATGCTGGCGTGAATCGAGTGGCGCAGTAAGGACTACAACAATAGCCCGTCCAACTTCTGCTGAAAAATTTCATCCAGCTTCTCCATAATTAATTCATGCAATTGTCCTTTTGGATATTCTCTCTTTAGATCTAAGGAATTGTCTTGTACCGCCAATTCTAGCGGCTGAACAGTCCGAGCAATGTTCTTTCGCTTGTAAAATTCCTTCCGATGAATAGATTTAGGTGTACAAAAAGGGGCATCGTGCACTTCTATCCAATAGCGATGCTCTTCTTTATCCTTGTATTTCCACTTCTGCATTCCTTGCTCGCTTTCGAGGTATAAATGAACACATTCGCCTTGCAGGTAAAACCGCACCCCAAAGAAAGAAGAGTCGTCAAGTTGAGCGACTTGCTTTTCTTCCAAAAGATTTAGCAGGTAGCATTCTTGGGTTTCTTCTTTTTCTTGCTCTATGTTTTGTTGCATCTGATAGTATGCTTCTTGAAAAGCGACGCTTTCTAAATGATAATCAAAACCTTTTGCTTTAAAAAGTCCAATATAAAACTCAATGATTTCTTTCAAATGGGTACCATAAACCCCGAAATAGCACTGCCCACTTTCGGGGTGCATCGCAACATACAGATGCTTCTTTAGCTGTTCAAATTCTTGTAGCCAATCGGATAATTGATCTTCTGCTATCCCTTCGTACTGCTCTAAATCCATGTAGGAAAGTGCCAATTTATTTTCGAGAGCTTCTATTTTTTGAAGCAATTTTGCAACCTGTTCCTTACATTCCAAATAACGTTGATAATCCTCCGTCTGCTTCCGATCTTTCCAAAATTCTTCTTTTTGTCGTTGCTTCAAATTTTCCAAACGACGCAAATTATCTTCCAACTCAACATATAGCAAACCATCTTTCAGGCGCTCCATTTTTCTACGCAGCTCACTAGCATAATCAGCATTGAGCATTTTGTCCCACTCTTCCAAATAGCGTTCTACGCCCTTCGGATCTACTTCGGTTAGTACTTCTATTTTTTGCGCTTCGTTGAGGCGAATATCTACCTTCAAATGATCGTCTCGCTCTTCTAAATTGAGTCGCCGTGAAAGCGGCAAAATTAAGTCTTCTCTCAAGGTGCGCTGAAGATGTCTTGCACCATATTTTGCGTCGTACCCAATTGTACCTAATTGTTCTAAAACTGCCTCTTCGATATCCAATTGCATCGGTCGATAATGGATACCTTCAAGTGTTCGGAGCTGTTGCACTTCTCTCTGCACAACATGGCGAATCACCTCTGGCGAAAGAGGTAAGAACGGAATCACTTCATCTATACGACCAAATAATTCAGGACGAAATTGTTTCCGTACAGCATTCAAATAGTGTTGAACGATATCTTTGGTTTCGTCTTTATCATTTAGTCCGATAGCTTTAGGGCGATTCGCGCCAATATTGGAAGTCATAATGATGATTGTACTACAAAAATTGACCAATTTGCCCTGATTATCCGTAAGGCGTCCTTCTCCTAAAATTTGCAACAGCAAATCAAAAAATTTAGGGTCTGCTTTCTCAATTTCGTCGAAGAGCAATACACAGAAAGGCGCACGCCGAACAGCAGCGGTCAGTGTACCACTCGTTTGAAAAGAACCAATCAAACGACCGAGGCTCAATGGGTTGGAGTATTCACTCATATCGAAGCGCAACATTCGATTGCGGTCGTTGAACATGAACTCTGCAAGTACTTTTGCTAATTCCGTCTTGCCCACACCCGTTGGCCCGACGAATAAAAAAGAAGCGATCGGTTTTTCTTTACG
Organism: Bacteroidota bacterium; assembly: GCA_039176995.1. Taxonomy (GTDB): domain Bacteria; phylum Bacteroidota; class Bacteroidia; order Chitinophagales; family Saprospiraceae; genus JAAUTG01. The sequence continues at coordinate 10,389 of JBCDFY010000006.1, read as the reverse complement.
CGTCAACGCTGTTTTGACGGAAGCGAGCACATCGACCACTTTTTCAACTGCCGCGTGTTGCCCAAAAATATTTTCATTGAATCGCCGGTGCACCAAGTCTACTTTCATCGGAATACCAGGGTCAACCATGAAAGTCGGCATCCCCGTTTCTTCGCAAAAATGCTGAATAATATCAGATTTGGAAAGCTGCTTTTGCTTAGGACTTTCCAACAATAAATTTTCAATGAAGCGAATCGGTTTTCCAGGTAATCCAGAATAAGGAGTATAGCGTGAATTGAGGCGAATGACTTCTTTAATCGCTTCTTCCTCTAAGCTAATTTTCTTCGTACGACATAAATCCTTAGCTTTTTGAATCACAATTTTCTCTAGTTCTTTTTGAGGATTGTTTACTCTGATAATATGAAACAAATTGGTATAATTTGGGCTGCGCAATTCAATAGCTTGCAGTTCTTCTTCTGTACATTCAGAAATGATCGAAAGTGCACCTTGACTCATATAAGAACGCAAATATTCCGCCATGCTCACTGCATTTCCTTCGTATTGCCCCACTTCAAATAATTCCATCAGATTTCGAATAAAAAGCATCTGATCTTTACCTCGCATTTCGTCGCACAGCTTAGATAAATTATCTTGCCACCCTGTATCCAACATCAAGGCTTTCAACATTTTAGAAGCAGTGGTTTCCCATATTTCAAGCGTAGATTTTGACTTTTTGAATCGCTCGCTCGCTTCCTGAATTAAAGCTGTTTTTCCAACACCTGATGCACCAACCAGTAATACATTTCGATTAAAGCTATTTTGTAAGGCTTGTAAAATTTGTTCGATGCGATCCGCCCTGCCGTACACTTTATTACCATTCGCAGTGCAGCGTTTGGCAACACTATTGAGCAACTCTTTTTGTTCGTCTTCTTTTTGTTCCTCCACCTCTTCAGGCGTCAAAGTGCGTAATAATACTTCTTCTTTCAATAATTCTGTAGACTCAAACCAAATGACAGAAAGCACATCCTGAATGTTCTGCAAACGCTTGTTGCGCTTGAATTCTAGCTGAATGGCTTCTTTTAGGTTATGCGCTAAAGTTTCCTCTTTTTTGGAGTAAGCATCTATTGCTAAGATAGGAATGGTAGCGTGAAAACCGTTTTCATTTTGATGAAAATAGTAGTCAAAATCTAGCTCAAAAGCAGGATAGCTGTATCCATTTTTAGCCTTAGCAAAAGGAATTTTGACACTCGCTTTTTGATACGCTTCTGATTTGTGTGCATTCAATAATTCCAGCGAAAACCCGCGATTCAAGACACTTTTTTGAAAAGATTCTGCGTATTTTCCAGCTACTTGATGCACCGCTTCCTCTACTCGAACGCTTCCCATATCTGAAACGGGGACGATAATGGATTCGCCTGTGAGTAAGCGCAATTGAAAAGCTTGAAATGTTATGTTGACGTTATATGCCATTTGACCTTATTGAACGATAATTTTCTCTATCTGAATGCCTTTCTCATTCTTCATTTCTAATAAATATATTCCACTTTTTGCAAAGCGAAACGGTAAATTAGATGTTCCATGATGGAGGTCTAATTTTTCTTCTTGCCAGCGTCTTCCATCCAAACTATAAATGGTAAGCGTAAAATCTTGGCTAGTGGAGTTCGCGTGAATTTGGATACTTTCTCCTTTTTGAATGAGGTTAGGATATATTTCGATGTCTAAATTTTCGGTAATTTGCTCTGTACTCGTTACGCTACTACTGGTCTGAAATTCAGAAATTTCTGAGTAAGTCGTACAGGCTGAATAATGATTATACGGACGAATGCGCCAGTAGTACTTTCGATCAGCGCGCAAAGATTCCACTTCAAAAGAATTTCCTTCTACCACAACATCTACTTCACTGAATGCGAAGGAAGACAAGCGACTCACTTGCAAAATATAATGAGTAGCATTTTCGACGGCATCCCACTCAAAATAAATGTTTTCCGCAGCCGTAATTTCTTCATTGAAAGGACTATTGACTACAATCGGATCGGTATTCACTGTTCCCAAGGGCGGATCATCATTCAACCAACTCGCTTTTTGATCGAGTAGATTGGCGCGCATCGCCGCGATTTGTTCTTGTGTAAAACGACTGGAACATTGATCGAGCGAATAGCCCATAATTAGGCTACCATCTGATGTGAATTGCTGTCCATCAGGATCGGTCTGCGTCACTCGACTGCGCCCAGCACTATTGCATTGCCAACGTTGGGCAACATAGTCTGGTTTGGTATCGCAAAACCCATCGGCTGCCTCAAAACAATTACTACCATCCACCAATTCTACAAGTGCTGTATCAATAATCAAAGTATCTAAATACAACTGATCTTTGAATAAAGTATAGTCATAATATACCTCTCTCGGTGCAGGTTCATTGAAATTATGATTAATCGAACCATCATGAGCAACGCCACCTTCCCAACCTAAAAAGGGATGTGGTATACTCAAAGCATGACCAACTTCGTGTGCCCAAGTATGATCGTCAGGATCGGAGCAAGCCTTGGCGTTGGCAATACCTGCATAGGGTAAATTATAGCCACAATTTCCAGCAGGACTATCCACAAAATAGACATTCAAGGTATTCTCTATGTTATTCTCGAACATCATTTCCACACCTGTTAGAATATCATCGTGTTGATACCAAGCTGTATTATTGATATAATTGATTTCTCCATTGATGTAAAAGTGAAGATTTGTGCCTTCAAAATCCGTATTCAATCGGCAAAAAGCATCTAGAAAATTAGGCAAGCGGAAGTAACCACTGCCAGTGTTTGTTCCCAAAATATGGATAGTCATTGGCACATAAATCGTATTATCTGAACCCTTAGAAAAGCGATCAGGATGGGCTTGATATTGCTTTAGCCATTTTGATCTGCCTGTAACTGTTCCGCAAGGATGAAGTTGTTGTGCAATAATACAATTGGCAGAAAACAATAGTAAAATCAGTAAACACTGTATGATCTTTTTTGTCATGACTTTCAATGCTATATGTTCTTTATCTTTACTACTTACATCGCCCTACTTAAGTGTGTGTCTCAAATTGCACTTTTATCAAAAATAATAGGAGATAAAAGCTCTGATCTCTGTTCATTTCAACTCATGGCGGTGTCGAACCGCCATGAGTTGATCAGGGTTTAATAAGGAGAAAAAATCGGCAATTGCCGATTTTTTCTCCTTATTAAACCCTGATGGAATTGGACGGACTCGATGTCCATCCAATTCCATAACAAGTCGCTCTTGGCAAGTATTATTGAGCATTTGTGCAATTTGGGATACACACCCTACTCAATGAAGGGCAATAAAGGTAGCAAAAAAAGCTATATTTGGGATTCAAAACGAAGCACCATGCAAACAATAATCATTGGAGCAGGCCCTGCGGGTTTAGCAGTAGCAGGCCGACTACGCAAAATGAACCTCCCCTTTGAAGTCTTGGAGCAAACCCAAAAGATCGCTTGGTCGTGGCATAATCATTATGATCGCTTACTCTTGCATACGGTAAAACAATTGTCGCATCTGCCGCATCTGCCTTTTCCTGAAGAATATCCACTGTATGTGCCTAAAGCAGATTTGGCTAGGTATTATGAAAATTACGCTACTCATTTTAACATCAAGCCGCATTTTGGGGAAAAAGTAATCTCCGTCAAAAAATCAGCGGAACAAACTTGGCAAGTCAGTACTCAAACGGGCAAACACTTCGAGGCAAAAAATGTAGTGGTCGCCACAGGTGTCAATCGTGTGCCTTTTAGTCCGACTTGGGAAGGCTTGGATACTTATCAAGGCAGCGTCGTCCATAGTCGTGTCTATAAAAACACCAAGCCTTTTGAAGGCAAAAAGGTTTTGGTGATCGGCATGGGCAATACGGGAGCAGAATTGGCATTGGACTTGGCAGAACATGATATAGCAGTAGCCATTTCAGTGCGTAGTCCGATCACTATTGTCCCGAGAGATATTAACGGGCGTCCTGTGCAACTCACAGCGAAAAAATTGGCAAAACTGCCTTTTGGATTAGGCGATTGGCTGGGGACACAAGTGAGAAAATTCGTAGTTGGTGATTTATCGAAATATGGCTTACCGATGTCTAAGGTGCATCCTGCGCAGCAGTTGAGAGATACTGGAAAAACGCCCGTAATTGACCTAGGAACAGTGGAATACATCAAAAATGGTAAGATCAAAATTCTTCCTGACGTTCAGAAATTCTATGAACAAGGTGTCGTCACTAAAGATGGTAGCCAGCATGATTTTGATGCCGTTATTTTAGCGACGGGCTATCGCGCGAACATTAGTGATTTTATTGAAAATACGGATGACTTACTAGATCGCTTTAATGTCCCTAAAAAACCAGTGATGGACGGCGAACACGAAGGTTTGCATTTTGTGGGTTTTGACAACTATAAACTAGGAGGAATTTTGGGAACTATTTTCAATGATTCGGAGACGGTGGCGGAGGCGATTAGCGCAAAAACAAAGAAAGCGGCGGTGGCTTAGTCAAGCCACTGGAGCAACTTTCTCAAGCATCACTATTCCTTGATTGGTGATTTTGGCTTCTACTGCAACTTTGGTAGACCAATAGTTTTTGACGATTTCTTGTATTTGTTGGCTGGCTACTTGAATGCTGTAAACTTGATTAGATGTTTCGTCTTCTACCAGAATGCTATTTTCTTTAGCATTTGCTTGTGTGAATAGCCCTGTAAAATTCAGTACATTTGGTTTGGATTTAATCTTATTCTTTAAAGATTTCAATTGTTTTTCAATGAAAACAGGCGTATTATTATTCAATCCGAGATTACTTAAATGTAGAGCCTCTAGAGTGTTGCCTAGCTTGAATGCTAAGTAAGCAGCACTTCTCGTGTAAAGCAATTTTGCAAAATTAGAATTTTGACCGTTCGGTGCAGACAGGGCAGGTTCCCTTTCTAATAGAAATGCCTTATTGAAGAAGCCTTGAGCCGCTTCTTCATTCCCTTCCATTTTTGCTAATTGAGCCTCATCTACGAACTCCATAGCTTTATCATGTAAGACTTTATATGGTAGTTTCATATTGCACGATTTTTGCTTTTGCCATCCAAAATTCTATTGCAATAACGTATGCTGCAAGCGAATGATCTTCCGATTTTTCGATTTGATTCAATTTTATCTTAATTCTTTGTTCTATACTATTACTACTACTTTTCTTACCAATTCCAGAAACTTCTAATCTAGCTTTTGCTACAAAAGGACTACTATCATTACTTGCTCTTCCCAAAATGTAATCTACTCTTATCCCAACATAACTTCTTTCTACTATACTCAAATCTAACAAAACCTCTGATAGTAAAGCTGCGATTCCAACTGCATCGTATTCCGTGGCTTCAAGATTATCCCTCCAACTTCTTTTGACTTGCTCATCTATTTCCTCTGTTCATACCAACTCAAATTGAGTTTCAAGAACTCCTTCAACTTCTAAAACGACCCCATTTTGATGTCCGTTCGATTCCAAAAAGTATGCAGTTGCTTATGCCAAGTAAGCTCCTACGACTTTCGTTATTCCGATTGTTCCTTGTTTAAGTTGATCTAAATCTATTTGCTTCATCCTCTACAAATATAAATTTTCCCCAAATTGCTACAAATCAAAAAAATCAAATTTGTATTGTCTTCTTTCCCAATTGGATATTGTGACTTTTAACACACGTTAAATACTGAATTTCACACAGAAAAACACTTGTTTTCCCACCATTATCCTGACGCTTGATTTTCTTTTTTGATAGAAAATCATTATCTTTATTTTATTGATTTTCAAGTACCTAGCTTTTGGTGAGCATTCCTTAAATACAATCATTTTTCCTCTCATTTCATCGCTCACCTCTAAGATTTCCGTCTCATTTTTTTAACTCATCTGTGCACTGCACAGAGGGAAAAAGTTGTTTGGTTCTCACTCCTTATGTGTGAGGTGAAAAAGAGTTTTTTCATCCCTCACTGAGATAACCGAAGAACCCATTTTTTCGATTACATAATAAAACTTAAAGCAATGAAAAGATTATCGTTTTTCATCAGTATGATTACCCTAATTGCCTTTATGAGCAGTTGTCAGGAAGACAATTTATCTGACTTGGACGACGCAAAAAGCAACGAAGTCGCCGAATTTCAGGAAGCGAAAGTAGAAAGCACGCAAGAAGTCATTTTAGAAAAACCCGACACCTTAATGGATGCTTTAGAAAGCAGGGGTGGATGGGTAAAAATTCACGAAGACGTTCGGGAAATGCACAGCGGTCATTGGTATTCTGCTTATTTGGCAAAGGGGCATCTAGACCCACACTGCAAATACATTTTGAAGGTGACGCCACTTCATGGGAATGCAGATGCTTACATTTTAGGTAAAAATCACCATGGCGAATATCGACACATTCGTTGGAGCAATCGCTCGCACGGCGTGGATGAAACGCACGCGTATTACAGCGACTTGCACGACGACGAATATCGAATGTATTTCAGCGTTTATGCGCGCAACAGTTGTAAATTCAAAGTTGAAATCTATAAAGTTTGCGACCAGCAGCAAAATAGAACAGAGCTGTACTTCAAGAACTTAGACGCCAGTCAATACTATCACAAAGGCGTTGATTTATACGCTAAAGTTCATGCTTATGACTATCGAGGCGTGAAGTCTGTGAAGTTGTTTGTGAATGGGCATTTTGTTAGACAAGAAGATCACTCGCCTTATGAGTGGGGCAAGCCGCACTCGCAAAACGATCACCTGCTCAATAATATGCAGTCAGGCACTTACGAATTGAAAGCAGAAATGAGGACTCATCATGGACAAGTCTATGTCAAAAAAATCAGAGTTCACATCACAGGTTATCAAAACGACTATCCGACCATCAATATCAAGAAGATAGAAGTAGGTGGTTATGGTCGTGGTCACAGAGACTTGTATCTACAAGTGGATGCGGATGATAAAGATGGCATTGAGTACGTCGAACTGTATGTGAATGGACACTTGGTACGTCGCGAAAGTCATAGTCCCTATGAGTGGGGTAAACCGCATAGCTACAATGATCATGCCTTAAATGATCTGCATCCTGGCACTTATTGGTTAACTATAAAAGCGAAGGATAAACGTGGTTATGTGAAGATCAAGAAGGTGCAGATTCGGGTTCATTAGCAGTGATTTAGGAGCTGAATTTTTAAGCCCTTGAGCAATTAGGATTGTTCAAGGGCTTTTTTGTATTCTATTTCTAAAAAACACCACAAAAACCAACCACCCCAACAAAATAATAATCGCTGCAACCATAATCGGATAATTGTAATTCATAGCCGTTAAATAGCCTCCAATAATTGGCGGAATCATCGCGCCAACGGATTGCATAGATTGATTAATGCCTAGAATTTGCCCTTGCTGACTGGGAGAGGCTTGCTCCGAAATGGTGCTTAATAAATTGGGCATAGTGATGCCTTGCGCGGCTGCGATAAAAGGAGCAATGAAATACAACCAGCCTGTGGTATCTGGAAAGATGACCAAGCCAACCATGATGCCCAGGACGAGCGTAGAAAATTGAAGGAGAACGGTGGGTTGAAAATGTTTGGCTAAAGTTCGCACTAAAACGCCTTGTGTAAAAACCAACCAAATGCCAATCCAAGCATAGAATAGACCAACATCTTTCTCGGTGTAGTCAAATTTTTCAATGAGCCCAACGGCAAAAAATTGCGTGAAAAAAGTGAAGCCCAAAGAAAGCAGGAGTGCCACTGCAAATATAGTTTGTAAATTGGGCATTTTGAAGGAGTAAAAGATATTGCGAAAACCTGTGAAGAAGCTCACTTTTCTAGCATCTACTTCTTTCAAGGTTTCTTTGAATAAGAACTGAACCAGCAAAATATTCACCAAGGTAATAATCGTCGTGAACCAAAATGGCGTCGCGGAATTGAACCAACTCACAATGCTCTCGTCCGCCAACAAACCGCCCAAAGCGGGACCCAAAATGAAGCCCAAACCAAATGCCATACCCACTAATCCAAAGTTTTTCGTGCGATCTTGCCCTTCTGAAATATCGGCGATGGCAGAGTAAACGATGGAAATATTACCTCCTGTGAATCCAGGCAGTAAACGACTAAAAAAGAGTAGCCATAAGTTGCCATTCATTAGCGCGATGGCAAAAAACAAATAACCAATCATCGTCCCAAAAAGTGACAACATCAACATCGGCTTCCGACCATAACGATCCGATAAGGCACCCAAAATTGGTGCGCCAAAAAACTGCATGAGAGGATAAGCGGCGAGCAAAAAGCCATAGATTACTGCTCTCCGTTCCTGCGAAATGGCTTCGCGAAAAAAGTCGGAACCTTCTTCAAAAAATAAGGCAGGTAAAACGGGAATAATAATGCCGATACCCAGCATATCAATGAAAACTGTCAGGAAAATGGTAAGGAGAATTCCGTTTTTGTTGTTGCTCATATGAGGTCAAAACCAAGCATGGGATGCTTTTGTTTAAGCTACGTTTTGCTTTTTGATCGTCTAATCTTCACTACAGTAAAAGTCAAATAAAAAAACTTTAATTTGACAACTAAGCGAACGGCATTGTGTTAAGCTACAAAAATGATTTATGGCAACTAAAAGGAAATGTATTGTTTGGTTTAGACAGGATTTGAGATTGCACGATAATGAAGCCTTGCATGACGCAATGAATCATGCAGATGAGTTGCTATTCGTATACGTTTTTGATGAACGTGTATTCAAAGGAGAAACACGTTTTGGTTTCCGAAAAACAGGTATCCATCGTGCAAAATTTGTCATCGAAAGTGTAGAAGATTTGCGACAATCGTTGCGAAGCATGGGCAATGAATTGATCGTTAGGGTAGGTAAACCCGAAGAAGAAATTACAAAAATTGCTGATGAAGCCAAAACCAGTTGGGTTTTCTGTAATCGGGAGCGCACGAAAGAAGAGGTGGAAGTACAAGATGCCCTAGAAGATAAGCTGTGGGCAATTGGGCAAGAGCTGCGCTACTCTCGAGGAAAGATGTTGTACTATACCGCAGACTTACCTTTTCCAGTAACACATACTCCTGATGTTTTCACGCATTTTCGAAAGGAAGTTGAACGCTACATTCAAGTGCGTGAACCGCTTCCTACGCCAAGTGACTTACCTGCTGCAGATTTGAGAGAAATTGAAGTAGGTACAATCCCAAGTCTGTCAGATTTTGGATTTGAGAGCTACGAAACTGAAGAACGTTCTGTACTTGATTTTACAGGTGGCGAATCGGCTGGATTGGAACGCTTGTATTATTATTTTTGGGAAACCGATTTGGTGAGCAGTTATAAAGAAACTCGAAATGGTCTGGTTGGCGGAGATTATTCCACGAAATTCTCTGCTTGGTTGGCGCAAGGCTGTTTATCCCCCAAACGCATTTATTCAGAGTTGAAAAAATATGAGGCAGAACGCGGGAGCAACAAATCCACTTATTGGGTTTTCTTTGAATTACTCTGGCGCGATTTTTTCCGTTTGATGGCAAAAAAACACGGCAACGATATTTTCTTAGCTGGCGGAACTAAGCAGGAAGCCGATCCTTCTTGGCGGAATGACTACAAATTGTTGCAAAAGTGGATCGACGGAGAAACAGGTATTCCTTTCATTGACGCGAATATGCTAGAATTGAAGCACACAGGTTTTATGTCTAATCGAGGGCGGCAAAATGTGGCGAGTTTCTTGGTGAAAGATTTGAAAGTCAACTGGCAAATGGGTGCAGAATACTTCGAATCTATGCTTGTAGATTACGATCCCGCTAGTAATTGGGGAAACTGGAATTATGTGGCAGGCGTTGGTAGCGATCCACGCGAAAATCGCTATTTTAATATAATGAAACAGGCAAGAAATTACGATCCTCAAGGAGATTATGTTCGCTTATGGCTTCCTATTCTAGCCGATCTACCCAATGAGGTAGTTCATAAACCCCATCACCTGAGCTTTGAGCAGCAAAAGGATTATGCGGTCAAGGTGGGAGGCAATTATCCGAAGCCGATCATAAACACAAAAAAGTGGAGATGATGTTAAAGTTGGCATTCTAATTATCATGATTTTCTTCGATGAAACTTCATCAAAAACTACCCATTTTCAGTTAACAAATAATAAAAATATAAATATTTAAAACGTTAAAATTTAGACTAAAATTAATTCGTAACTAATTGACGTAAAATTAGTTACGAATAATTTTTCTCATCTAATATTTTGTTTTATCATAAAAAAACGCAAATATTTTTTGGTTGTATAAGAAAAAAGACATTACCTTTGCAGAACACACACACCACGAAATAATTGATTGAAAAATCAATTCCTCACATCTTTAGTTTACAGTTCCTATTTACAGTTTTCATTAGAATCTAAATAAGATGTACTAACATTTTGTATT
>JBCDFY010000005.1:0-73462 GCA_039176995.1 Bacteroidota bacterium | reverse complement strand
ATCCAAGCCTCCGAACTTTGTGTGGTTTTCTCATGATCTTTGTCCAATCTGCGATAGAAATTAAAGCGTCCAAAGGTTTGTTCTACTACCCAACGCCATTTAATTGGCACAAAACCTTTTGAGCTAGGAGGAGCAGAAGATATTTCTAAATCTACCCCCAACATGTTGGTTAATACCCAATCTTTAAATTGTTTTTTATAAGCCGCATCTGCCAAGATTTTTTCTACGCGGTGCAAATATCCCACCACAGGTTCTACTACTCGATCTGCCATTGAACCATCTGTAAGATTAGCTGCATGAACTACTACACCCCAAACCAAACCAAGTGTATCTGTAATAATGTGCCGCTTACGACCATTCACTTTCTTGTTCCCATCAATTCCTTTATCTTCGCTGATAAATGGACCTGCCTTAACAGACTGACTATCAATGTTTAGTAAACTTGGAGTACTCTCCTTACCTTGTCGTTGCCGTTCTCTTCTATTCAATCCTTCGTTAATACGTTGGAGCGTCCCGTCCTTAATCCACTTTCTGAAATAGTAGTACACGCTTGCCCAAGGTGGAAAATATTCGGGTAAATTGCGCCATTGTCCCCCTATGCGAAGCAACCATAATATGGCATTTAGCACTGATCGTAAATCATGTTTGCGTTTTCTTTGGGTAGGTAAATATTCTTTTATATTTTCCCACTGGGAATCAGTCAATCTTTTGTATTGTGTTTGCATCTCTTTGTATTTTGTTCATCACAAAGATCGCAACTCTGATTCCCTTCTTCTATTCATTTGTTAAATTTAAACATACTCTAATAGTCATAGAAACTATCTGATACAGACAAAAGCTTACTTTTATCATGAATAAAGTATACTTACAAATATTTTTAATCTTAGTATTCTCTGTTTACTATTCATCTGCCAACGCCCAAGAATGGAGTTTTGGTGGAGAATTGGGAGCTACTGTATTCAGTTTTTTTGACTATACGTCTGTTTATCAAGAAGGAGGTTCTTTTGAGAGAGGCTATAGCATTCCTCATAATGAGGCTTGGGTTTTGAGTTATTATCCCAAAGACAAAAAATATTTTTTTTCCTTGGCACATACTCATTTCAATGCAATTAATAGTGATGTTTTGGTAAGATCGGAAGAAGGGAGAATTTTACAGCAAATATCTACAGGTACGTTCAATAGCACGACTTTGGTGAATATGGGCTACCAGTTTGATGTGGGACGTCATTTAGGGTTCAAAGACCAGCAACTGTTCTTTGCGCCTCTTTATGGATTTGGAATAGAGTGGTTACGTTCATATAGTATAACTCCCTCTAGAGGTTTGCTCAATAAGCAGTACGAAACCTTTAAGACTGGTATCAATCCAAGTTTACAGAGTGGATTTCGATTATCTTATCGATATAAGAGGTCGAGGTTTTCTGTCAAAGCACTTGGGAATTTAGGGCTTCATTATCATACAGAAACTCAATATCAAGTTTTACTACCGCAGGAGACTATATTTGCTACAATCAGAGGAAAAAATGACTTTATTGCTGCTCAAGCAAGCTATGAGTATGTCTTTAAATCAAGTGTAGCAAAGTCTAAGCAAAAAATCAATACATCTGAAACTTTTTCTAGAGATAAAATACAAGAATTACGAATTGGATTTCATCCTTTTAATTTTCTTAAGCAATTAAGTTTGAATTATGAATTGTTCCCAACTAAACAGAAGAAAAGTATATTTATAGATCTAGCTTACTTGAGTGTAAGAAATATTATAGTGTATAGTCCAAATATTCCACTTGAAGGCTTACCTGATTTTTATAAAGAGCCATTTCTAGATATCATGATTGGTAGAAACTTATATCACAATAATGAAAAAGGTAGAGGATGGGGTGTTGGCTATTATTTACGATCAGAATTTAGAGTCGCTAGAAATAAAGATTATGTAAGGGATTTAGAAATAGCTTACAGTCAAGAGTTCAATTGGACACCTTATGTGTATGGTGCATTAGGGATGAATCTTCAATATAAATGCTTGATCAAGGATCGTTGGATAATTGCGCCAATTGTATTAGCAGACTTAGGTATTGCTAGTAATGATGACTTGCTTCAAACTAAATATCAAGTTTTTCTTCGCCCACTTCTTTTTGATGTTCAGGCTAGGTTGTATTTAGGTTATCGATTTTAGACCCCTAAATACAACAAAACTTCTGGTTCGAGTTCGAATAGCATAAGGAAGTATTCATGCATGACAAATTAAGCTAATTGATTTTGCAAATAATTAATCTTCATAAAATTGTAATGATTAGTGGCGTAGTACATACAATAACCATTAGTCTGATATCACATTTCATCATTTTGTCAAATCCAGCCAACGCCCAAGAATGGAGCTTCGGTGGAGAACTAGGGACCACTCTATTCAGCTCTTTTCAACATACTTTTGAAAGTCAAGAAGGCAGTTCTATTGGAAGAGGCTATTATGTACCGCACAATGAAGGTTGGATTTTAAACTATTATCCTAAGCATGAAAAGCTATTTTTCTCCATAGGCTATACTAGATATCATTCAAGAATATATGATGTCTTAATTAGAAAGAATGCCAATTCAAATTTGCAATTATCCTCTGGAACATTCAACCGTACCGTATCTTTAAATGTAGGACATCAATTGGATATTGGGAATATCATTAGTTTACCTAGAGATAGGGCTTTCTTTGAACCTTTGTATGGTTTAGGGATAGAATGGTTAAAAGGGGGAAATGCTTATACAGAGAGAGGTATAATTAACACAGAGAACTTCACTTATAAAACGGGAATCAATCCGAGTTTACAAGCAGGATTGCGTTTGTCCTATCGTTACAGACGCTCTAAATTTTCCGTAAAGGCATTTGGGAACTTTGGGCTGCGCTATCATGCAGAGACCCAATTTCGAGTAGAACTGCCTCAAGAACCAGAAGCTATCTTCACTACTTTTCGGAGTAAAAGTGATTTTATTGCTGCGCAAGCAAGCTATGAATACATATTCAAATCCGGTAGCCCTACAAAGAAGAAATCAAGGCAAGAGCGGATTGAACGTTTTTCAAGGCAAGCATTCAAAGAGCTCCGAATTGGAACGACTCCACTGGAATCTCAAAGAAATATAAGTTTGAGTTATGAGTTTTTTCCAGCAAAATGTGCGAAGACTTTATTTATGGATTTAACCTTCTTTGAAAGGAAGCTAAGCCTCGTTAAGAATATGTCAGAAGACGAGAATAATCCTGAATACGTATTCTCTAATTTCAGAGAACCTTACTTTGATTTATACTTTGGGCAGAACCTATATTCTGAAAAGGAAACGGACAGTAAATGGGGGATTGGTTACTATATCAGATCAGAATTGCAATTTATAAAGAATAAAAGGTATTGGGAACCGTATGAAGAATTGACAGGTAGATTGGATGTTTATAAGGTATCTCACTATGCCGCATTAGGTGCTAATCTTCAATATAAATGGCTAATTGGAGATCGTTGGTCTATTTCCTCAGCATTGCTCACAGATTTGGGTTGGGGAAATATTAGTTTCATGACAGGAAAATATCCTACACTATTTGATAAACTATTCTTGGATGTGCAGGGAAGAATCTACGTTGGATATAGGTTTTAAGAGTTATTGTTTGCCTTTTTGGGAGTCTCGGTAAATTACCCAGATTCATGTATGACTATCTTAAAAATACTTGTAATATCTTGGACATCCTCCAAAATTTTCAAGATTTATTGGTGATGGGGTAAGCCTTGTTGACTTATCGACACAGACTTGCCAAGTTTGCTAAACTTAGCAAGTCTTAATCCACAGATTTGACCCACTACCGACTTACTACGCTTACATCAACAACCCAACCTCTTCTTCCGAAACGTGAATTGCACGGCTGTGCGTCATACGATCATCTACATCCGAACCTTCATTTTCTAGTCTCAATACACCTCTAGGACAAACCGCTGCACAGACACCACAACCGACGCAAGAAGAACGAACGATGTCTTGTCCTTTCTGTGCGTAAGAGCGCACATCAATTCCCATTTCGCAATAAGTAGAACAATTGCCACAAGAGATGCACTGACCACCATTCGTAGTAATGCGGAAGCGCGACTTAAAGCGCTGCACTAAGCCCAAATAAGCGGCTAGTGGACAACCAAATCGACACCAAACGCGGTTGCCCATCAGTGGATAGAAACCTGTACCTACTACACCTGAAAAAGCAGATCCAATCATAAACCCGTACCAAGTACGAACGGTATCGCTATTCATGAATAGCACGTTATAGCTTCCTGTAAAATAAGTGTATAACACCATGACGGTCATCACGATAGCGGCAACTAAAACGCCATGGATAATCCAACGCTCGAATTTCCAAGCGCGTAAACTTTTATCGGAAAGTTGACGATAAGGATCACCCAAGGTTTCCGCTAAACCTCCACAACCACAAACCCAAGAACAATACCAGCGTTTTCCAAAAAAATAGGTGAAAATCGGGACACCTAGGACGATCAATAAAATTCCCCAAACGAGCATGAAAATTCCTATACCTCCATTGCTGGAGAGTGTATTTAGATTGTAGTCGAAGAAAAAGTCATAGTCTAAGGGCCAGATATTTTTGAAATCAAAATAAGGCTGATTCAGGCGAACCAAAATTTCAGGAATTAAGAAAGCAAAAGCAGTCTGGAAAAACATGACCGAGCTGGTGCGTAAGATTTGGTATTTGTTGTGGCGATATTTGGCGATCATGCGCAAGCCCATCACGATAACGATGATTGAATACATCAAGCCATACAAAAACCAGCGGCTTGCTCCACCACCATTTAGTACACTACTAATAGGGTCAACGATAGCCACCCAATTGCTGATGTAAGCAGGCGCCCAATAGAGTAAAATATAAAATCCAATGAAATAAATACCTGTGAGTACACCTAACCAAGCAGTGGTAGTCGGCGAAGCAGATTTGGCGGGATTGCGCTCTTTTTGATTTTCTCTGAAAAAGACCAAATAGATAATGAGCCCAATAATGACCGCGGAAAAGAGCGGCCAAAAGAAATTGCTGAGGTAGAAAAAGCCATAA
Source organism: Bacteroidota bacterium (assembly GCA_039176995.1). Lineage (GTDB taxonomy): Bacteria > Bacteroidota > Bacteroidia > Chitinophagales > Saprospiraceae > JAAUTG01. Next base: position 68,388 of record JBCDFY010000005.1, on the reverse strand, counting down.
ACCAATACGCCAACGATGGTTGCGCCTAGGAAGCCTGCGCGCCAATTGAGCTCCAAACCTCGCATCATGGAATCTTGGTAGATGCCATTATTTTTGATACCAGGAATGGTTGAGAAAACAGGCAAAATATAAAGTAATCCGCCAAAGATGCCTAAACCAAAAGTTAAAAAGAGAAAAAGTCCTTTATTTTCTGGTACTAAGCCATAAGCCGTTTTGCTCACTGCGGTAGAAACGTATTCTTTAATTTTCCAATCACCCATTTTGAAATCCCATTCTCCTAAACCTTCTGGTATTTCTTGTTCCGACAGCGATTGTTGAGCTTTTTTCAAGAGCTTTTTGTAGTCGCTAATGAAGCTGATGTTGGAGCTGTATTCCTTATTCAGCATTCCTTCTTGCTGAGCGAGATTCGCTACTTCTGCCTGATGATATTCATTTGTGATAATTGTATTTTCACCAGCAAAGGAACTTTCAGTCAATTTATATTTGCTTAGCCCCAAAGAGATAGTAAAAATGGTGAGCGCAATGACAAAAAGTCCAAGTCCTATTTTTTGCAAAATATTCATGATGTTTTTTACAGTTCGAGTTTTTTTAAAATAGTTCGAGATCGGTAGAAATAGGTTTATGCGACGACGATCGCGTCAAACTAAACCTTTACCTTTGGACGCTGCTTCTCTTTACTCTCAAATCTTCCCATGCGGAAGCGTGCTTTTTTCAGCAGATTCAACGCACCTTTCAGTCCTCGCTTAGATTTGAGTTGTACGTTTTTGCCCATTTTCTGGTTGTAAACTTGTATAACTTCTCGTTCGTAGGCATTGTAGAATTCAGGATCAAAATTGGCGATAGCGAGATTCTCCAGTACTTCTTCGATATGCGTTGGGCGAGCTAACCATTGCTCACAAACTTCGTGGCGATAGCGAACGCCCATCAAGTTAAAACCTGTGACGACCATGGAAATTTTATCATAATTAATGCGAATGCTCTTTTTGCCATCTGAATGTTCCCAGTAAATGGTGTCTTGTCCTTCTGGTAGGTTGGCTTGCACATCACCATAGACTTGGTATTCAATATCGAGAAATTTAGCAGAGTTGAACCAAATGCCAGGATGATATTCTACCTTTTTACCACAGATATTGTAGGCACAAACTTCGCCCATCATGCGCCCCGTGTACCAAATGGCTTCTATGCCTCTTCTGCCTGCATCGGGTTCACGCTGTTCGGAGCAATCACCAATGGCGTAAACATTTTTCTCGCTGGTTTCCAAGAATTTATCTACCAAAATACCTCGTCCTAACTCTAGTGGAGATTTTTTCAAAAAGTCGATATTGGGATGCACGCCCGCCGTCAATCCAACATAGCCACATTCGATGCGTTCTCCATCTTTAGTGTAAATGGCGTGCGCATTTCCATTGCCATCATCTTCAATTCGGTCTAGTTCCGTACCTAAACGTAAATCAATGTGATGCTCATAGATATGCCGATTGACCATTGCAGATTCTTCTGGAGGGATGACTTTATTCCAAAAACTGTTTTCGCGTACCAAAAAAGTCACTGGAATATCCCGACTGGCGAACATTTCTGCCATTTCTATACCAATCAATCCGCCGCCCACAATCACGGCGCGTTTCAGATTATCACTTGCTGCTTCCATTGCTTCCAAATCCTGCAAGGAGTACAAACCATTCACAAAATTTAAGTCTTGACCTGGCCAACCAAACTTATTCGGCTTGGACCCCAAAGCTAAAATCAACTTGTCGTACTTTAAATCTTTTCCGCTTCGGAAATGCAAATTCTTTTGATCGAATTGAATATCTACGACGTGATCGAAGATACGATGGATGCGATTTTTCTCCCAAAACCATTCTTCGTAAGGTTGGGTATCTTCTTGGCGCATATGTCCCATGTAGATGTACATAAGTGCAGTGCGCGAAAAGAAATTTTTGGATTCGGAAGAGATGAGATAGATGTTGTGGTTACTCAATTTTCGGATATAGCGAGCGGCGGTAACACCCGCGATTCCATTTCCAATAATGGCGATGTCCATAGTGGTGTTTATTTTATCATTTTTCGGCATCAAGTTAAGAAAAAATAACTTGCTTATTGTGATCAATTGCTGAAAGAACCTATTCTGCTTCCTTCTAGTTTGTCGCAATTGAGACAAGGAACAAACTTGTCATTTTAGAATCGGAGAATGTCGGGAGAAGGATATCTGCTGCTTGAGCTCTCAACTGATAAATAGACTTGGTAAGCGTTGAATTTTAGGGTAAAAACACTTAGTCAATCGGACTAAAATCCATCCTAATAGCTATTCGATTAGGCGTAAATATTTGTCAAACTTCTCGTAATCATACAAAACAAAGTTTTGTGTTTTTTTTGATTTACCTAAAAAATAATATCTTTATCTAAGAAAGATAAAATATTTGAATTAAATCGTGATTAACGTACTTTCCGATAAGGCCTTAGTTGATAAAATAAGAAATGGTGATAGAGCCGCTTTTTCTCGTCTCTTTGAACGTTATTTCTCAAAGCTATTTCACTATGGAAAAAGAATAACGGATCACGAACTTCTAATCGAAGAATGTATTCAAGAATTGTTTTTGTACTTATACGAAAACAAGAACTTGCTATTCGGGATCAAACATACTAAGTCTTACTTATACACCGCTTTTCGTCATAGATTGATTGCTGCTATTAAAAAAGAGCAGAAGTTATTTATTCGCTCGTCTAATTTGACTCATCCGACTAATATTCAATTTTCGTAAGAAGACTTCTTAATTCGAGAGGAAGAAGAAGCGCAAAAGCATCATCTTTTGGAACAAGTTTTAAATGAATTGCCTACTCGACAACGAGAAGTAATCTACTTAAAGTACTACAATAATTTGTCCAGTAAAGAAATAGCAGAAGTGATGGAGATTAGTCAGCAAGGCGTCCTCAATACCTTATATAAAGCCTTTAAAAAACTTAGAAGCAATATCAAACTTCAAGTACTTTCCAATGTGATTTCATTGATTTACCTACTTTTTTATTGGAACATCTTTAAATAAATTACGGATCTTGTAAAGAATTAGAGGGAGAACATCTTTTAAGCAAAAATTGAGCTTTTTTATTCTGCTTGAACTACGTTATTTCTTGAAAACAAGATGGAAAATTCATTTTTTATCTCGTTTTCAAAAGGAATTTCGGAGAGAAAGAGATATTTTCTGAATTTTTCAGAAAATATCTCTTTCTCTCCATAAAAACCTACCAAATGAAAATTTTTATCCACGATAGCTATCGGGATAAAAATTTTCATTTGGGCTTATAAGCATCTTCTCCTAATTGTTAATAAGAACCCAAATTGTTTGATTAAAATGTTGATTATCAACGTGTTGAATTTATTAAAAAGTATGAAATCTTGAATTATTAAAAAATCTTCCTTTTCAAGGGTTATAGATTCCTTTCTTTTCTTTCTCTTTAAACAAAGCAGTAATTAAAATCACTATGCAAACAAACTCGGAAGAGATTAATCAAATCAATATTTGGCTAGAAGACAAAAGTTTTCTGAATTGGGCAGGGCAAACTAATCAAGAGGACATTAACAAGTGGGAGCATCATTTTGTGCTCCATCCTGAGGATCGTGCCACTGCTGAAATGGCAAAGGATATTTATTTGGGAATCGAATTCAAAGCAATTCCCAAGGAAAAAGAGCGGCAGGAACGAGTGTATGCCAATTTAATGAACAAAATTGAGCGTAGAACGCAAAAAGGAAGAAACAGAAATAGGTGGAGTATTGCGGCTGCCATTGCGGTTTTGATGATCTTATCAAGTGTTCTTTATTTTCGATATGATTTCAATAAAGAAATCATCATTGCCACCAATTATAGTGAAAGTATAGAACGATTGCTTCCAGATTCTTCATTAGTGACTTTGAATGCCAATTCCGAATTAAGGTACTATAAAAATCAGCCTCGGAAAGTTTATCTCAAAGGAGAAGCCTTTTTTAATGTGAAAAAGAGACCCCAAACACAAGAACAATTCCAAGTATTGACCAATGACTTAACCATTAGCGTTTTAGGAACATCTTTTAATGTGAATAGTCGACAGGAAAGAACAAAAGTGTTTTTAGAAGAAGGAATCGTGCAGCTTGCAATACCTGTAAAACAGCAGGAAAGAGATACGATTATTGAAATGAATCCTGGTGATTTGGTCACGTACTCGAAGAAAGAAAAAATTCTTGCTAGTGAGATTGTAAAAGATGGAAAGGTCTCTTCTTGGAAAGACGGTACGATGGAATACAAGAAAACACTTTTACCTCAAATATTAGAGAATATGAGAGCGATTTATGGAGTTGATCTTTATCTCATAAATGAGCAGCTTGCAAAACGTTCGATCACTATTGCACTGCCAAACGATAATTTAGAAGTTGCACTGGAAACGCTACAAGACATACTCGGTGTGAAGGTGCAAAAAGTGGAAGAGCAGACTTATCTTTTAGGAGAGTAGAAAAGGATTTTGTTCTTAACGGACTTTCTACACTCTTTGAACTAAAATCTCTAAGGTCAATCGAATGCGATGTCTAAAATCTTATAAACCCTTGAGTCTAGGAAAATTTGGTTGAGTTCGCGCAAATAGACAGAAAAATCTACAACATATAATATTACGTAAAACAAAACTTTATGAAACTTGCTAAACAATTGGCTTTAGTGGTAATGATATTGCTCGTCCCTTTGAGTAATTCCTTACTTGCTAATTCCCACCTTACATCAAAAGAACAAACTTTACCTGAGGTTTTAGATCAACTCAGTGAAAAGTATCAAGTGTTCTTTAGTTACGATTCTGAACTTTTATCTACCATCAAAGTAAATTTCGAGTTTAGGGATTATGAACAACTCGAATCTGCTGTCAATCGAGCCTTGAAAAATACGGGTTTGAAATACAGAAACCTAGACGGCAAATATTACGTCGTTTACAAAGACAACAAAGCAGAACGTCGCACTGTAAAAAAAATCACTCGGAAATTTAAACAGATTGAAAAATTAGAAAAAAATAGCAACGTATCTGTGCAGCGAAGTAGCACGGATAAGCAAGCACATCTAATGAATATATTTCAGTCTGCCGAAAAACTTGCAGTCTATGCAATTGTCACAGGTAATGTTTCAGACGAAGAAGGCATTCCACTGATCGGAGCTAGTGTTTTTGTTAAAGGAACGACTATCGGGACGGTGACAGATGCAGAAGGAAATTTTTCGATCAACGTTCCAGAAGGAGAGCGCATTTTGGTCATTTCCTACACAGGATATGTCACAACGGAGATAGATTTAGCAGGTCGGACAAGCATCTCAATACAAATCGAGGAAGATACAGAAGTTTTATCCGAAGTTGTAGTGATTGGTTATGGGCAGCAACGCAAAGGAGCAGTAACGGGTTCCGTAGCTTCCATTAGCAATGAAGAACTCACTGCACTTCCTGTTCCAAACTTAACAGAAGCCTTTCAAGGACGACTACCTGGAGTACAAGTCATTAACAATGGTGGTCCAGGAACAGCACCTATTGTCCGTATTCGAGGTATTGGGTCCATTAGTTTCGCCTCCAATCCATTGTATGTAGTGGATGGATATCCAGTTGGTGGCTTGAATGATTTTGACAACAATGACATTGAGTCCATTTCAGTACTGAAAGATGCTAGTGCGGCAGCAATCTATGGTTCGCGTGCTGCAAATGGTGTCGTATTAGTCACCACCAAAAAAGGAAAAGTTGGTGATGGATTGCGCGTCAATTATCAAGGCTACATCGGTGCGGCAGAAGAGTGGAATCGCTTAGATTTACTGAATCGTGAGCAGTATCTTCAATACGGACGTACGCTGCTAGATAACGCAGGAGACACTTACCCAGATCGTTGGTCTCAGCTGGATCAGCCTATCTATGAAGGCACTTCTCAAACCTATAATCAGACAGACATAGATTATCAAGAAGAGATGTTTCGTACAGGTCTAAATACGAACCACAGTTTGAGCCTAAATGGAGGAAATGAAAACGCTAGATTTTACAGCTCGTTTGGTTATTTCCAGCAAGAGGGAATCATGTTAGGAACGGATTACGAACGATTGAATCTACGTCTCAATTCTGATTACAATATTGGGAAGCGAATTACTATTGGGCAGACGCTTACAGTAGTAGGTGGAGCTAGAGAAAATGAGCAGCAAGGTGGTGGACGTACCCAACTGCAACATATCATTCGAGGGATTCCATATATTCCTATTGAAGACCCAACCTTACAGGGAGGCTATCGTGCACCAGATAATTCGGATGGTTCTGATCCAGAAAATCCAGTTCGAGTTGCATTGCTCGATCGTAACTTCGATCGCAATGCACGTATTTTTGGAACTGCCTATGCAGGTATTGAAATTATTAAGGGATTGGAGTATAAATTTACCTCTGGCTTGGATTGGAGCTACAATCGTGGACGTAACATTCTGCCTATCTACTTCGATGGTTTTTCAGGTAGAGATTTTCTGGAGTTGAGTGATAACCGCAATAACTTCATTGGAACTTATTTTTCCAATCAATTAAACTACAGAAAATCTGCTGGTAGTCATAATATTGATCTCTTAGGAGTTGCCGAACGACAAGATTCAAGATTTAATTTTTTGAATGGCAGCGGACAGCGCGCTACTAATGATTTAACAGTATTGAATGGAGCAAGTAATCCTCAAGTGAATAGTGGAGAGAGTGAAAATACAATTTATTCCTTTGCTGGTCGCTTAAATTATGATTACCTAGGACGTTACCTATTGAGTGCTTCTATTCGTAGAGATGGTTCTTCTAAGTTTGCAGAAGGTAGAAAATGGGGAACTTTCCCAGGAATGTCTCTAGGCTGGATGATTAGTGAGGAGCCTTTTATGAGTAGTGTTAATAATTTATCTCGATTAAAGGTCAGGGGTAGTTGGGGACAGATTGGCTTCGAAGGTATTGGAGATTATGAAAGTCAAGCGGGTATCGTCAATAATACAGCAGCTATTTTTGGTGGTAACGCTATACAAGGTGCTTTTTTCGATAAACTTCCCAACCAAGAACTGGAGTGGGAGGTCACTACTATGATTAACATAGGATTGGATTTGGGTTTACTGAATGATCGCGTTCAGTTTTCTGCTGATTGGTACAATAGAGTGACTGATAATTTGATTTTAGCAGTTCCTCAGCCTCCTTCTCAAGGTTATAATCAATCTACTATCGCCAACGTAGGCGGAATGGAAAATTGGGGACTAGATTTTCAAGCCACTTATTACTCTGATAGAACCAAAGCATTCAGCTGGGATGTTACCGCAAATTTATCCATTTACAGAAATGAAGTGACTTCTTTGGCAACAGAAAATGCGGCGCTTTTTGGTGGTAGTGTTGGAGACTTCGGTGGATTTGATGTCACTCGAACAGCCGTTGGCGATCCCATTCAATCTTTCTACGGATGGGAGGTAGAAGGTATTTTCCAAAGCCAAGCTGAAATAGACGAATACAATGCACGTGGAGACGCTTCTGTTCCTTATCAAGCACAAGCTGCTCCAGGAGATTTAATTTTCAGAGACCTGGATGGCGATGGCACAATTACTGCGGATGACCGTACGGTTATTGGAAGTTTTATTCCTGATTTCACTTATGGATTCAATATCAACGCCGAGTATAAAAATGTTTATATGCAGATGTTTTGGAATGGTGTGCAAGGTAATGATATCTACAATGCTACTAAGGTATTGACTGAAGGAGGACTGCGTTTATTCAATGCAGGAACAGCTGTTTTGGATGCTTGGACACCGCAAAACACCAATACGGAAATTCCAAGAATGGTGAATGGAGACCCAAATCAGAACACCCGCACTTCGGATCGCTTTATTGAAGATGGCTCTTTCTTACGCCTTCAATCTTTGCGAATCGGCTATCGCGTGCCTAGTGATGTTTTACAAAAGTCTGGCTTCGTTCGCAATTTAAATATCTACATTTCTGGTGCAAACCTACTAACCTTTACCAACTACTCGGGATATGATCCTGAAATAGGTTCTCGAAATAATAATTTGAGGACAGTAGGTATAGACTATGGTCAGTATCCGCGTGCTAGAACTGTTCTTTTAGGGATTCAGGTAGGATTCTAAACAGTAGCTGTAGTAATCAAGTGGTCGGTCAAAGCTATGGATGGTGTTAGGTAAATATACTGAATTTAGCAGATTGCTTTAATAGATTTGACCCGCTACAATTTTTTGTAAGTATTCAATTTTAATAACATGAAAAAAATAATCGTTTGCATAATGGTCGCCCTCTTTTTTGCGATCTCTTGCGCAGAAGAAGATTTGAATAAGCTAAATCCTAATCAGCTTGTTCCAGAGACTTTTTATAAAAATGAAGCAGAATTGCGAGAAGGGGTTAATTCGGTTTATGCAACCCTTCAGTCCACTCAATTATATTCTCGTGAGATGTGGTTTTTGCACGATTTGCGTAGTGATGACAATGTTTCTGGTGGGGGACAATTAGAAACTGCTAGAAATCAGTTATTAATTGGAACACACGATCCAGCAAACTCAGTTATGGGAAATGTCTGGTCTGGATTATACAGAGTAGTTTTGCGCTCCAATATTGTTATCAATAATGCACCCAACGCAGAAGATATAGAAGACACTGTACGCGATGCGATTGTGGGTGAGGCTTTATTTGCACGTGGATTTGCTTATTATCAATTGGGTACACTTTGGGGAGGAGTTCCTATTTTTACAGAGTTTGCAACAACCTTCGATGATACAAAACCACGTTCGACTCAAGAAGAGACTTTAGCACAAGCCGCTTCCGATTTGCAAGCTGCTGCAAATAGTTTGCCTGAACAATCTGAAACAGATCAAGGACGATTTACTAGGGGAGCAGCTAATGCGATGTTGGGTCGTTTGCATCTATTCAGAGAAGATTACAGCGCCGCTAAATCTGCTTTGGAGGCCGTGGTGAATTCAGGTCAATATAGCTTGGTAGAGGAGTATGATGACAATTTTCAAGAAGAAAACGAATACAATAGCGAATCCATCTTTGAGGTTGGATATGCAGATATTGGACAATTTAACTGGAATCCAACAGGAGATAATTTAGGGAATGAGGGAAGTGTGCGCTCACAGGAATATTCTGCTATTGGCTGGAGAAACTTAATTCCTTCTCCTTCACTATTGGAAGAATATGAACGTATTGAAAACGGAGCCGAAAAGCGTGATCCAAGACTGGACAAATGTTTTTACTTCACAGGCGATACTTTTGCCGATGGCGCGAGCACGCTAACAGCAGAAGCACAACGTGGAAATGCAGTTATAGTCGATGGAGAGGAGCAAAAAGTCAGCTGGCGCAAATATTCCATCATGTATAAACTAGATCCAGGAGGATATCGAATTACAGGTATCAATCATCGTATTCTTCGCTATGCAGAAGTATTGATTAACTTAGCAGAAGCGGAATTAGAAACGGGGGATGCTGATGCAGCCATTGCATTATTGAATCAGGTACGCGCACGTCCAAGTGTAGATATGCCTTCTTATCCGACGGCTAATTATCCAGTAGATAGCGATGCTGCTGTCATGAATGCTATTATCCACGAAAAGCGAGTAGAACATTGCTCTGAGCAAATCCGTAATATTGACCTTATTCGTTGGAGAAAAGCAGGAAAGCTGGATAAAGAGCCACTAGCTTACTTTGTGCCAAATAAATACGAATTGTTGCCCATTCCACAAGGTGAAATTGACAACAATCCAAACATCAGTGATGGAGATCAGAATCCAGGTTATTAATCAATAGGAAATGGATAAAGAAGAATTGCCTCGATAGTGTCACTATGGAGGCAATTTTTTTGGGTTATTAAATGGGGTTGTACGAGATACCAAATATAAGGTATTAAGTAAGCAAAATCTAGCTATCAAGGCATAAGTACTCGGACACAATTAAAGTAATATTTTATGACGGCATCTTTTCGGTTTAGCATCCCATCCGCTAGCGGTTCATTTCGTTAAAAAGATACTTAATCTTTTTTGCAGGCATCACTACATGAATGTTATTTTTTCCAACAATAACTCGTTATTCCTAGAAAAAATGCCTTGTCTAAATACAAAAATCTGCTCGGTCAAAAATGCCATTTATCTATGTCCGAGTACTTAAAATCTAGTATTCTTAGTGAGTTAATAGTTCCAAAATTCAGGTTTTATCACAAAACTTGTAGTCCTAATACTTCATACACGGCTAGTTATTAAAGCAAAACAGCATGATAAGCAACAGACAAAAAACACTTTTCTCGCTAACAAAAGCATCTTTCATTTTGATGCTTTCCTTCTTTCTATTGCCTTCTTGTCAAACTAAAAAAAAAGATACACTTTTCCACCTAATAGACAGCCAATACGCTAATATTGATTTTGTCAATTTGATTACAGAAAGTGATAACTTCAATGTGTTAGATTACGAATATCTTTACAATGGCGGTGGACTAGGTGTAGGCGATTTCAATGCTGACGGATTACCTGATCTCTTTTTTGCGGGTAATATGGTGAGTAGCAAATTGTATCTGAATAAAGGCAACTTTCAATTTGAGGATGTAACAGAGCAAGCTGGTGTAATGACCAATGCGTGGTGTACGGGAGTTGCAGTGGTGGATATTAATCAAGATGGTTTAGATGATATTCATGTTGCCACTGCTCACGATAACGAACTACAAGAAGCCACCAATTATTTTTTCATCAATCGAACAACTAAAACAGGAGAAGTACGCTTTGAAAATCTGGCAGCAGAAATGGGGCTTTTTGATGACTCCTACAGTATGCAGGCTGCTTTTTTGGATTATGATAAAGATTTAGACTTACTTTTAATCAACAATTCGATGGAAAGCTACCCTCGAAATAGTCCGATTGGACAACGCAAGGATGGGAGTGGAAAAAGTACAGATCGACTCTATCGAAACGATGGCGTAAATACTGATGGATTGCCACAGTTTTCAAACGTTAGCGAAGAGGCCAATATCCAAACCGAAGGGTGGAGTCTCGGGGTGGTGGTGCTAGACGTCAATCAAGATACTTATCCCGATCTCTACATCGCCAACGATTTTCTTTCCAATGACTTGCTCTACATCAATCAAAAAGACGGAACATTTCAAAATGAAATAGAGGCATATTTTAAGCACCAAAGCCATAACAGCATGGGCATCACCGCCGCTGACATCAACAATGATGCACTAGAAGATTTGTTGGTGTTGGATATGCTTCCTGAAGATAATTTGCGGCATAAAACCATGTTCGCTGAAATTCCGTTTGAACGCTTTAGGAAATCTTTGGAGAGGGGTTACCAACCTCAATTTATTCGCAACGTATTACAAGTGAACAATGGAAAAGACATTCGTTTCAGCGACTGGGCTTATTTTTCAGGGTTGGCAGCTACGGATTGGAGTTGGTCTCCACTTTTAGCAGATTTTGATAATGATGGACTACGCGATGCTTACATTACAAATGGTTACAAAAAAGATGTAACGGATTTAGATTTTATCAATTATAGCGGCGGATTTAATGTTTTTGGAACAGTAGAAGAAAAAAGAGCAAAGCTAATTGACCAACTCAATAAAATGGAAGGCATCAAAAAGACCAATCGTTTCTTCCAGAACATGGGTGATTTACACTTCGAGGATAGGACAGAGGTAGCAGGCTTGGGTTATCCTTCTTATTCCAACGGAGCGGTGTATGTAGACTTAGATGTAGATGGAGATTTGGATATAGTGACCAATAATTTGAACGAAACTGCCTTTTTATTTGAAAATAAGAGTCAAAAAAACTACATCCATATCAAGTTGCCGAACGACGCTACTGGCTACGGCAGTAAAGTCTATATTTACAGCCCAATAGGAACTCAATATGCTACTTTTTATCCTCAACGGGCTTATTTGTCTTCTGTTGATCCTAGCTTACACTTTGGTTTGGATAGTTTGGAGGTCATTGATTCCATAAAAATAATTTTCCCAAATAATCAAGTTTATAAAAAAACAACAGTATCCAGCAATCAAATCCTGTCCATCCATCCTAAAATGGCAAACGATGTTTGGAAAACAACAAACGCTACTTCAACACCTACTCCTATCCAATCAGCAAAATACATTCCTGTTATTCACCTTCCCCAAGAACGTCCTTTTGATGATTTTAAAAAGTGGCCGCTACACGTTCGTTCTTACAGCCAAACGGGTACTATCATAGCGACTACAGACGTAAATTCAGATGGAAAAACAGACCTTTTCATAGGTGGAACGAGTCAACAAAATCCTCAAATCTTTTTACAAACCAATGATGGTAACTTTACAAAGCAAGATTTAAAAATCAATGGTAATCCAATCTTTGAAGACGTAGCTGCCATATTTTTCGATGCGGATGCAGATGGAGACGAAGATTTATATTGCGTGCGTGGAAGTTCGGAATACTATGCACAAACGGAGCGTTACCAAGATGCCTATTTTGAAAATATGGGAGCAGGGGAATTGGTAGAACGACCTGATTACTTACCGCTCATACGATCAGCAGGCAGTTGTGCAATACCAATAGATTACGACCGAGATGGAGATTTGGACCTGTTTGTAGGGGGAAGAATAGATGCCCTCAATTATCCCATTTCACCGCGTTCTTTTCTATTGAAAAATGAAGGAAATCGCTTCGTTGATGCTACACCAGAAATCCTACAACATATCGGGATGGTGACGGACGCACTTGCCGTTGATCTAGATAAAGATGGTTGGGAAGACTTAGTACTGGTGGGAGAATGGATGCCCATTCAAATGTTGCATAATGAGGAGGGGAGCTTCTCAAAAGCTACTCCTTTAGCGCAATCCAGTGGTTGGTGGAACTGCATAGCAAGTGCCGACATGGATAAAGATGGTGATCAGGATTTAGTCGTTGGTAATTGGGGATTGAATAATCCATTCAAAGCCAGTCCAGCACAGCCGCTTTCTATCTACGCTAAGGATTATGATGAAAATGGACAAGTAGAAGCGATTATAACTTATTACAACCAAGGAAAGTCTTATGTGTTTCATCCTAGAGAAACGCTCTCCAAACAACTCCCCAGTTTGAAAAATCTCTTTCCAGATTTTAAATCTTATGGGTCAACAGAAGCGAAGATTTTATTAGAAGCCAGTGGGAAAGGAAGTGCAACTGTCTCTCATGTACACCAGTTAGCTTCGGTCTATGTTGAAAACAAAGGAAATCGTCAATTCGATATGCAGGAATTGCCGTATGCTACTCAAGCAGCTCCTGTTTTTGATTGGTTAATCAAAGACATCAATCAAGACGGACATCTGGATATTTTAGGCGTTGGCAACTTTAAAAGTACAGAAATTTTGACAGGTTGGTACAATGCCGCTAACGGAATTACATTACTAGGAGATGGTAGTGGACATTTTGATTACCTTTCAGCAGGGAAAAGTGGATTTTATGTACCCGAAGCCGCTCGAACGATTCAAACCATCAAGAAAAACGCAGCAGAGGATTGGCTTCTGGTAGGTTGCCGTAGTGATTCTCTGAAGTGGTTGGTATGGGAGAGAGAGTCGTCGTAGTTTATCTGCTCAAAGAAAAAATAACAATGTTAAAAGAAATCGTCACTATATCTTTCTTTAGATACGAAGGCTTCGCCAACAAATGGTGGGCTTTCACTCAAATGCAATGGGCGTACGGAAAACTGAAAGGAACAAAAGGCTTAGGTTTTCATCGGATGCTAGGTAGTGGTGGTGATCGTGGATTTGGAATTTATCCCAACTGGAATGTTTACGGATTAATTGCAGTTTGGGCGACGTCAGCAGATGCCGAGCAATTCTTTCAAATACATCCCGCTTTCCAGGATTTTTTAGACCATAGCGAAGAGCATTGGACTATCTATCTCAAAACCAGCAAAGTACACGGCGAATGGAGTGGCAGTTGTCCTTTTCAAGAAACCGTGGAGTATGATAAAAAAGCGCTAGTCGGCGTACTGACCCGCGCTACTATCTATCCCAAATACCTTCGCCATTTCTGGAAATTTGTGCCCTCTGTAAGTGAATCTATCCACGATAAAAAAGGGCTGATTTTTTCCATTGGGGTAGGAGAGTTGCCGATCGTTCAGCAAGCGACTTTTAGCCTTTGGGAAAGCAGCGAATTGATGATGGCGTATGCTTATCAGAGTGCTTATCATAAGGAGGTAGTGCAGAAGACTAGGGAGTTGGGATGGTACAAGGAGGAAATGTTCACACGGTTTTTGCCCTATCGAACTGGGGGAACTTGGAATGGAAAAAATCTTCTAAAACAATATTTCTAATGGTTTTTACTCAATCATCCCCATATTCCTGGCCCTTTCTTCCCAACGTTGTCTTGCCAATTCTTGCAAACTTGGTACATTATCCGACTCATCCATAATCTCTAAACCAAGAATAGTTTCTAACACATCTTCCATCGTGACCAGACCGACCAAGCTGCCGTATTCATCAACAACGATGGCAATATGGGAACGCTGTTGAGTCAGCGTATCAAAGAGTTTAGGAAGTGCCAAATCATCTTTAACTGCAAGAATTTCACGCTTAATCTCATTCATAGTGAGATCATCTTCATCCTCTACTAAATGAGACAATAAATCATCTTTCAACACTAATCCAACTACATTGTCTGGGCGACCTTCATAAACTGGAATACGCGAAAAGCGCAATTTCCCTTGTGATTTGTAGTAATCCATCAAAGTAGTAGAAGATTCCACTATTGCCATTACGGTTCTCGGTGTCATAACATCACGCACTATCAGATTTTCTAGTCGCAGCAAATTGCTAATAATGGTTGTCTCACTCTGATCTAGCTCCCCACTCTCTGCCACCACTTCAGTCATTGCTGCAAAATCTGCACGGCTCAATACACTCTTATCTTTATCTTTCTTCAAAGACTTCGTAATCAATTGACTCATCCAAACGAATGGACGCAAAATCAATAATAAGAAATTGAGTGACTTTACCGTAAAAGGCGCGAGCGTCTGCCATTTATTCGCACCAATGGTTTTTGGAATAATTTCAGAGAGCACCAAAATCGCCAAAGTCATCAAACTTGCAACGATAGATTCATAAGAAATACCAAAAGAAGTTTCTCCGTCACCAAACACTTCACTAGCTTGTACTCCGACGCCTATCGCACCCACGGTATGCGCAATGGTATTCAAAGTCAAAATTGCAGAGAGCGGACGATCAATATCCTTTTTGAAACTTTGAAGAAGTGAACCTGTTTGTGTCCCTTCGGCAACTTTTCGCTGTACGTAAGAAGGCGTTACACTTAGTAGAACTGCTTCCCAAATGGAACAGAGAAAAGAGAAAATAATGGAAAGCAGGAAAAATAGGACTAACAAAATTGTAGCGTTCATGTCGCAAAATTACAGTTTTTTTGTTTCTTGTTTAAAGTTAGATAAATTCATTCACACGTAAAACCCAATTTCTCTCACAACGGTTTGATTTTATGCTTCGAGTTTACGACGATAATTACTTCATGCGCCAAGCGCTGCTACAAGCAGAAGCTGCTTATGAAGCAGGCGAAATTCCAGTCGGGGCGGTCATCGTCGCTAATGACCGCATTATTGCGCGGGCGCACAATCGAACAGAAAAACTTAAAGACGTCACTGCGCACGCAGAAATTATTGCTTTAACCGCTGCAAGTGAATTTCTAGGCAGCAAATATTTGACGGATTGTACGCTCTATGTCACACTTGAGCCTTGTATTATGTGTGCTGGAGCGCTAGCTTGGTCGCAATTGACGCGCTTGGTATATGGTGCAAGCGATGATAAACGTGGGTTTATGCGTTATGGGAAAGCACTTTTACATCCTAAGACCAAAGTAGAATATGGTATCTTGATGGAAGAATGTGCAGAATTGATGCAGGCATTTTTTGCTGCAAAGAGGTGATGATCTACCATGCTAGTCACAATAGTTTTTTCACATAGTTTACATAAGTCTTGTTAAGTTTCTGAGCAACAAACAGCTTTTGTATAAATTGAGTGGAATTGAAATTTTGAAAGATATAAGAGGTGAGTGCAGCTTGATCATTGAGTCTCCACATAAAACGTAAAACAATGAAACTTATACTCCCTTTCGCTTTCCTTTTCTTTGTATTTGCTTGTCAAAATACTGAAAATCAAGAAGATAAAGCAGAAGACCGTCCACCAAATGTTATTCTAATTCTTGCTGATGATTTAGGGTATGGAGAATTAGGAGCATAAGTACTTGTGCTGGCAGTGTAACACAAGTAATGCTGCAAGTAGTTTCTGATTGCTAAGCCCGAAGGGATTGGTAAGCAGTAACTAGGGGGTTTAGCAATCGCTTCGTAAACTTCGCACTAACCAATCCCAGAGCATTACATTTTTATCACCGCCCTCGTGCTCAATAAATCGACAGATAATATTTTGTAACTAATTGATTATCAATTTTAAGAATATTAAGGCGCAGGGCGAACGTAAGAAAAAAGCCATAATGTATAATTGATTGATAATCAATCGACACATTTTTCAGTTTTTTGCTAACGATCTGCTTTTTTTTTTGAAAAATCAGCAAAATCAAGTGTTCTGTCATATTATAAAAATTTTCTTACGTTCGCCCTGTATTAAGGCGCGATATTAAACATGTACAAGTACCAAGTACAGTGTAAACTAAGTTTATTTAAATTTTGAGAAGCGAGAAAAGCCTTGGCTTTTCGAGCTTCAAAAAAAACACTCGCCCGTACAGGCAGATGGGGTGTTGAGGAAGAAAAACGATTTTTTCAAAACCGCTTTTCTTCCTCAACCTCCTCTGGTTAAAATTGCGTAAAACTTAGTTTACAGTGTATTAGCAGACAATCATACGATTTTCTTCTCTTTTTTAAAATATGCTCATTTGAGTAAAATTCCATTCACCATTTCCCTCAAATCAGGAATCACTTCCTCTTCAAACCAAGGATTCTTTGCTAACCAAAAGCGATTACGCGGCGAAGGATGCACCAATGGAAAAAATTGTGGCAAATATTCTTTATACGCTTGTACAGAAAGGGTAAGGTTGCGCTTTTGATTGGGTAAATATGCCCTCTGGGCGTACTGACCAATCACAATTTTGAGCTGAATATTGTCCAGAACATCCCAGATGCGATGATGCCAAAGTGGTGCGCATTCTTTTCTAGGTGGTAAGTCTCCACTTTTTCCTTTGCCTGGATAGCAAAATCCCATAGGTAGGATAGCAAAGTTGTCAGGATCGTAAAAAGTAGCTTCGTCCACGTCTAGCCAATCTCTTAATCTTCTGCCACTTGGATCTTTGTAAGGGACAGATTTTTCGTGTGCCAAAATACCAGGAGCTTGACTAATAAGCGCAATTTTTGAATTTTTGGAAAAACTGAAAATAGGGTTTGCACCTAGTGAGAGGTGCGGCTCGCAATGGGTACAAGTACGTAATTGTTGTTGTAGAGTGACAATGGAAGCAGCCATATCTTATTATTTGAGCTGTTATCCAGTTACTTCCTGTCACTGGACAGCTTTCTCTCGAAATAAAATTTATATTAAAAAATTGAAAATCAATTGTTTATACAATAATTCAACCAATTTTTTTACTAAGTGTTCTCTATCTGAAAAGTTTGACGAAGCCAACTTTAAAAAACCGTAAAAAAAGAAGAGATGTACAAGCAATATATGGTAGAATTCGATCTGCCCGATCCGTTCCCAGCAGATTTTATGGCGCGTATTCCCGAACAGCGAAACGTAATCAATTATCTTTTAGCAGAAGGTAAAATTAAGTCCTATTCGCTTTCCATGGATCGCTCTAAGCTGTGGAGCGTTTTTGTGGCGGAATCCGAATTTGAAGTGCTAGAAATGATTGCACAATGGCCAGTAGCAGAATGGTTGACTCCCGAAATTGAAGAATTGATGTTTCATAATTCCTCGGATATGGTCTTGCAATTTTCACTCAATTAGCGTCAGTGGAGAACCCTCAAAACTAAAGCCCCCAAAACTCAAAACCGTATAGCTTCAAACCCGAAACTCCAATAAATGATTCCGAATAGAACTATCAAAGGCGTCTCCTTCTTCAAAATGGAATTTCACTTTCACAGGCAAGGCGAAAATCGGTAATTGATGCTCCAGTAAATACTGCCGATGTAAATCCAATCGCATCGCATCTTTTTCCGTCGTAATAATCACTTTTCGATCGGATTTCATACGCTCATAAGTAGCGCGCAGTGAGCCAATATCTTGCTTCGTAAAAAAATGATGATCTTCAAAAGCCATCAAAACTACGGAGTTGACTCTATCATATAAATAATCTAGCAAATACTCTTTGCGCGCGATAGCGCAAATCAGCAGCACATCCACATCTTTTACCAAGCGCCCTACATACTTTGGATTGAAAATATAGTATGGATTCCCATATTGATAGTAAGAGAAAAAGACTTTTTGACTTGGCAAGGCTTGAATTTTTTGAAGCATGGCTTGTTTAGCTTCCAAAGAAAGTTCAGTAGGACATTTAGTAACGATAATGGTATCTGCACGTTGGTAAGCAGAACGCCACTCTCGTAATCTACCCGAAGGCAACAAATAATCATCTGAAAAGGGATGATCGTATTCGGTCAGAAGAATATTCAAACTCGGTTTGATGGCAATGTGCTGGAACGCGTCGTCTAGTAGAATAACTTGAGTGTCAGGTGCTTTGCTCATAATTTCAGGAATCGCCATCGTTCGACTTTCTCCAATAGCAACCACAATATCTGGAAATTTTCGCTTGTATTGTAAAGGCTCATCGCCCACACCTTCTGCGCTGTTTTTTGGATAAACGAGCATGAATCCTTTGGTTTTTCGCTTATAACCTCGGCTTAGAGTTGCAACATTAATATAGTCTTTCAGCAAGCGAATCAAGTACTCCACATGAGGCGTTTTCCCTGCTCCACCTACGGATAGGTTACCCACAGAAATGGTTGGAATATTGAATTCTACGCTTTTTAAAACGCCATTGCGGTAGAACAGATTTCGAGTCGTAATTCCAAGTCCATAAAGTAGCGAAAGAGGAGCAAGCAATATTTTGACTAAGTTTTGTAGCATTGCATAACAAGTTTTGGGGTGGTTGCTAAGAGCAGCGGATTTTCCCTCAATACGTTCTTCTCTTTATCCTTCAATCCTTAAACTTGAGATAGAAACGATATAGCACTTCTAATGGTTTTGTAATTTTGAGGACGAATGAATAAAATACAAAAATATCACCTCGCTTTATTTTTGTCACTGTTGTCTGGCACCGCACTTCAAGGACAAAATACCTCGAAAGTTTGTCTAAAACCTAATGCTTCTTTTCTCTATCAGCCATACCCACACATTGCAGATCATCCAGTAATTATAGACCTGAAAGCCTTAAACGTCAAAGCGAAGGACACTTTACAACTACGAGCAAATCTTTTAGAAGAGAACTCTACAAAAGTCATTGGTGTTTTCTCAAAAGATAGTTTATTATTGCCACATCATCAGCTTGAAAGAATACTAAATGCGATAGATGTTGGAGTACAAATGGAGACGCCAAAGTCTTTGTTTTCTGCTGAAATAACAGACATTGAGCAAGATTTTGTTGTTAATAATCAAGTAGTTATAGTTCCAGAAAAGGCGCGCTTCCTCTTTTTAGGAAATCAGAATGCAGGTTTCACAGACAATAAAGACAGCGTTTGTATCAACTTAAAATCAACAGAGCCGAGTTGGCAATTTGAGATAAAGACCATTGCTAAAGTGAGGTTGTTGGAACGTCAAGCCAAAATTCTACTTTGGGACGGCGGCAATGAAGATGGCGATTTAATAACTGTTTATTTGAATGGTGAAAAACTATTAGATCACCACGAAGTCATTAGAAAACGATACAAATTACAGTTGAATCTTAAAGAAAAGTACAACGAGTTGGTCATCTATGCAGAGAACACCGGAAGACTTGGAGATAATACAGCGGTTGTACTTATAAAAAATTCTGAACCTTATCGAAAATTTGTGAAGTTTAATGCCAAAGGAGGAACAGCAAAACGAATAGTGCTCGTTTGCGAAAAGTAGTTTTAAAAATGAATCAAAGTGTTAACGATTTAATTATCAGAGACTTCCAATTGGAAAACCAGAAAATACCAAATTCAGAAGAAGCCTTACTGTATTGGATGTCTGATTATGTAGCTTACCTAATTGAATCGCGCTTGGAGTATTTGATGAGTACGATGTATAGGATGGATATTTCAGAAGCTGCCGTTCAAAAAGCCCTCTCTCCACTCAATCCAGAGCCTGCCAATGTCACCGTTGCGCGCTTGATTATTGAGCGACAAAAACAGCGCGTCTTCACCAAAGGATTCTACAAACAAGAAGAGCTGGACATAGAAGAAGAGATGAAATGGTGAATGATGAGTTCACAATATCTCCTGAAAATCCGCGGCTAAAACAAATCCGTAACTAATCTTAAAAGCATTATTGGCTACGGATTTATTTCAGCTAGCGATTATTCTTTTTTCCGAGAACAACCTATTACGCTTCGACTTGTTATTGAGAAGTATTCAGAATATTGGTAATTAAATTCTGGCTAATCTCGGTTCTCGCTTCTTGAAATCCAGCAGTCTAAATCCACACATGAATAAAAACAATATTGATTGGCAGTTATTAATGAGAGTGTTGCGTAAAGCGAAACCGTATCGTGGCGTTTTCATTTTAGCAACCATCCTCACCGTTATCGTTGCGCCGATTGCTACGCTTCGTCCTTTCCTGATTCAAAAAATGGTGGACGACTACGTTTTTACCAGTAATTTGCAAGGACTCTACACCTTCACCTTTGTCATAATCGGTGTATTATTATTAGAAGGAATAATTCGCTATGCCTTCATTTTTACGACGCGTTTGTTAGGACAATCTGTGATTCGTGACTTGCGTGTACAAGTTTTTAATCACATTACTAGCCTCAAATTAACTTATTTCGACCGCACGCCTATTGGAACTTCAACCACCCGAACCATCAACGATATTGAAAAAGTGAATGATGTTTTTGCACAAGGTGTTATCAACATTATTGCAGACTTACTGACCATTTTTGTTATTCTTGGTTTCATGCTTTATTCCAGTTGGGAACTGACACTGATTTGCTTGGTCACGCTGCCTTTTCTAGCAATTGCAACATATATTTTCAAAGAAAAAGTCAAAGTTTCTTTTCAGAAAGTGCGCACTCAAGTCACCAAAATGAATGCTTTTCTTCAAGAACGCATCACAGGAATGCGGACGGTACAAATCTTCAATGCCGAGGAAGAAGAAATGAAAAAATTCAAGCAGATCAATCGCGACTACACACAAGCCAATTTGGATGCAATTTTATACTATGCAGTTTTCTTTCCAGTAGTAGAAGTGGTCTCAGCAGTGGCTTTGGGATTAATGGTTTGGTTTGGAGCTAGACAAGCCTTAGATGGCGCAGTCTCCTTGGGTGTTTTGATTGCTTTTCCGATCTATCTTTCGATGCTCACGCGCCCGATGCGAACACTTGCTGATCGATTCAATACTTTACAAATGGGCTTGGTGGCTGCACAACGTGTTTTTGACACTTTGGACATGGACAATAAGATCAAAAATACGGGAACGAAAGTCATTGAAAAGCTACAAGGCAAAATCAATTTTGATCAAGTTTGGTTTGCTTATCAGGCGAAAGATTATGTGCTGAAAGACATCAATTTTCAGATTAATCCAGGTGAAACGCTCGCTATTGTTGGAAGTACAGGCTCAGGAAAATCTACGATTATTAATATTTTGACACGTCTGTACGAAATTCAAAAAGGAAAAATTACCGTAGATGACATTGATATTCGCGACTTCGAATTGAAAGCCTACCGCGATCATTTGGCCATCGTTTTGCAAGATGTTTTCTTGTTTTCAGGTTCGGTTTTGGAAAATATTACCCTTCGCAATGATAAAATCAGCAAGGAAAAAGTCATTGAAGCTGCAAAAATGATCGGAGCACACGAATTTATTGAGAAACTACCCAATGGCTATGACTATCAAGTGATGGAACGCGGTGCGACGCTTTCTATGGGACAGCGACAACTCATTTCTTTCGTTCGCGCCCTAATTTTCGATCCAAATATTCTGATTTTGGACGAAGCCACTTCTTCCATTGACCCTGAAACGGAATCCGTTATTCAATATGCCATTGAAAAATTAATTGCTAAACGAACCTCTATCATTATCGCCCACCGCTTATCCACAATTCGCCATGCCGATAATATTCTAGTATTGGATAAAGGCGAAGTCAAAGAGTTTGGTTCACACGAAGAGTTACTGAAAATTGAAGAGGGTTATTACAGCAAATTGTATCATATGCAGTTCCTAGAAATGGCAGAAACGGCAGCTTGATTTTGAGTGAAATTATTTCTAACTTAGTAGTATGGAAGCATTAGTTCTCAAGTCAATAGATAGTTTTACCGATGAACAGTTCTTCGAGTTTTGTCGAGTGAATGATGAGTTGCGTATAGAGCGTGATGCCGACGGAAATATTATAATTATGGAGCCAACAGGAGGAGATGCAGGATATTTTAATTTAGAAGTAAGTTCAGAATTGAGGAATTGGAATAAAGAAACAGAGGAAGGAAGAACTTTTAATTCTAGTACTGGATTTACTCTACCTGATAATTCTGTATTATCTCCAGATACAACTTGGATAGCACTAGAACGTTGGAAAGCACTACCAAAAGAAGAGCGTAAAAAATTCGCTCATATTTCTCCTGATTTTGTGTTAGAAATTCGTTCCCAAAGTGACAATTTAAAGGAGCTTAAGAAAAAAATGGTGAAATACATCGAAAATCAAGTGCGTCTAGCTTGGTTGATTGACCCATTAGAAGAGCAAGTTTTCATCTATCGTGCGAACGGAGAAGTAGAGCATATTAACTCCTTCGATATTCCACTTTCAGGAGAAGAGGTCTTGAAAGGTTTTCAAATCAAATTGAGTGACTTTTTGGAAAAAGACTAGCAGATTTTATTTTTTCTACCAACTTCCACCAGCACCACCGCCACCGAAACTTCCACCGCCAAAGCCACCAAATCCGCCGCCGCCACCAGTCCAGCCACCACCGCCGCCGATGTCCCAACTGCCGCTGCCAGGCATGATGACCCAACCACCGCCACGTCTTCTGCGTTCGTAGCGTCCACCACGGTAGTAGCCACCATCGTCATCGTCATTGCCACCACCGCGAGAGGCTATATAGAAAATTAAGAAAATAATAAGAAAGATGATAATAATGGGAAAGCCACTATCTCCACTATTGCTTCTAATGTCATCAGCGGTATATTCGCCTTGAGCTAGTTTTATAATGACATCCGTTGCTCGGTCGAGTCCGTTGTAGTATTGCTGTTGCTTGAAGGCTGGCGTGATGATGCCATCCACAATTTGTTGCGCTAAGACATCTGGTAGAAAGCCTTCTGCGCCATAACCTGTTTGTATTCTTAGTTTACGATCACTAAATGCGATGTAGATTAATACACCATTGTTTTTTTCTCCTTGCCCAATACCCCATTTTTCTGCTAAGCGATAAGAATAATCAAAAATATCTTCGCCCTGTAAAGAGTTATCAATGACGACTGCAATTTGCGTGGAAGTGGAATCATTGTATGCTACTAACTTACGCTCCAGTGCTCTTTTCTCACTTGATTGTAGCACACGAGCATAATCATTGACCAGTTGGAAAGGCTTTGATGGAATTGCTTTTTGCGCTACGACTACTTGTAACACAAACAGTAGCAAGGTCGTGATAATTGTATGCTTCCAATGTATTTTACTGTCCACCATAAGAAATTTCATCAGGTAATTCATTCTCGTCATCTTCCTGGTATGGAAAATAAGTCTGCAATTTCTCGCCCACGCGTGCGACGCCTGCAACTATGCCTTCTTTGAATTGAGCGTGTTTGAAATTTTGCTGTAAGGCATCGCGGATGTCCTCCCAGAAGTTTTCTGGCACAACTTTGTCAATCCCTTCATCGCCAATGATTGCAAATTCTTTACGCTCGGGAGCAATGAAAAACAAGACTCCATTTCGATCTTTCGTTTTCTGCATTTTCAAACGTTTGAACGTTTTGCGAGCAGCATGAACAATTTCTCCTTTGCACTTGGCTTCCAAATGAACCCGAATTTCTCCACTCGTATTTCGCTCTGCCTTTCGGATAGCGATTATGATTTCGTCGCCTTGTGATTTGGTGAAAAAGTCAATCATGTTGTTGGATATGAGATTTGAGATAGCTGAATTAAAAATCTAACTATCTCAAAATCAAATTCTTATTCATTGAAATAACCACTTGCCACTTGTAGTTTCTTACTATTCTTTCACACACCTATGTGTGCTATGTGAAATCAACTATTGTGACTACTTTGGTTACTTACTAAAGTCAAAATTCACTTCTGGAGCATCTTCTGCACCCGAATCTGATTCAAACTGTGGGCGTCGGTCGAAACCAAAAATACCTGCAAAAATTGCTGCTGGGAATTTACGAACAGATTTATTATAGGTCGTGACCACGCTGTTGAATTTATCTCTTTCTACTTTGATGCGGTTTTCTGTGCCTTCCAATTGCGCTTGCAATTGTCGGAAACCATCCGTTGCTTTGAGTTCTGGATAGCGTTCAAAAGTGGCGAGAAGACGACTTAAAGACGAAGTCAATCCAGACTGTGCTTGCTGGAATTGCTGCAATTGTTCAGGGGTGATGTTGCTTGGATCAATCGTGATAGAAGTTGCCTTGGCGCGTGCTTCCGTCACTGCTGTAATCGTAGATTTCTCGAATTCTGCTGCTCCTTTCACAGTAGCAACTAATTGAGGAATCAAATCTGCTCTACGCTGATAAGCATTCTGCACATTTCCCCAGGCTTGTTCCACGTTTTCATCCTTGTCCACCAAACTATTGTAAGAACTGCAACCACCCAAGACAAAGAAAAGTCCTAAGACCACTAAAACTAAGTAAATAATACTCTTGCTCATAATATAGCTTATTCGATTTTGTTTGAAAAATAGGTTAGATCACTTTACCCATTTTGGTAAAGTTACAAAAAGTATCAGTAGAGCGATTTTCTTTTCTACTAGACTTCCTTTTCTGAGGACGAAGAGGTTTGTTTTTTGTCACAAATATGTGGCGGATCAATTTATCATATCTAGCTTATTCGAGGTATTCAAACTATTCTTGAATTCCCACTTTTTCTAGCAGAAGAACTAACTTCTTACCATTGTCCTCCATTCCAAGCTCTAAAACTTCTTCATCCAGTTTCAAAATTTTCACTGCCTGTTGCTCTTTTTTAGAATTGAGCGTATCTGTGGTGTAGAGCAAGTTGTTGTTCTGCCGATAAAAACCTGCTTCTCTGTAATTTAAGGTACTCTGAAATTGATAGCGACCTTGCTCATCAAAAGTGAATTGCACTTCTCTTAAATCCATTGATATGGCTTCACCATTTTCGGTAAGTTGTGTAGCTTTCCAGTTGCCGAGTAGGAGATTTTCTTTGTCAGAAGAGCAAGCTGTAACTAAAGTTAGCGCAAACCATAATTTCAAAGAAGTACTAATGATTTTTTTCATATGATGTGCTTAAAAGCAACAAAGGTATAGTTCTGCACTACATTTTTGATTGCTTATAGTTTAAGTATAACAAATTACACTTTTGAGAAAATAGAAAGGGAAATGAAGCAAGCACTCCATTTCCCAATCTTTTATTTTCCAGAAAATAATCCTCTATACCAAAATACGTACAGGATTTTCTAAAATTTCTTTGAACGTATTCAAGAACTTCGCTCCACTTGCGCCATCCACTACGCGATGGTCGCAAGAAAGCGTCACTTTCATGCGTTTGCCTGGCACAACTTCTCCATCTTTCACTACGGCTTTATCAATGATGCCGCCAACTGCTAAAATACAAGCATCTGGTGGGTTGATAATTGCTGTAAATTCTTCAATACCAAACATTCCTAAATTGGAAATGGTGAAGGTATTGCCCTGCATTTCTTGCGGCTGCAATTTCTTGATCTTTGCTCTGCCCGCCATTTCTTTCACTTCCGTATTGATTTGCGAAAGGGTCTTCATATCCGCATGGCGCACCACTGGTACTAGCAAACCATCTTCCACCGCTACGGCAACTCCAATATTCACGTCGCCATTCACTCGAATGGTATCGCCCAACCAGGAAGAATTGATCGCTGGATGTTGCTTCAAGGAAACAGCCGCTGCTTTCAATACTAAATCATTGAAAGAAATTTTCACTGGCGCAATTTCATTCAATTGCTTACGCAATTTAATTGCGTTTTCCATCGCAATTTCTACGGTCAAATAGAAATGTGGAGCAGTGAATTTACTTTCTCCCAAACGACGAGCGATGACCTTACGCATTTGAGTGACAGGCACATCTTGGTGGTTTTCTCCACTAGTAGAAAAGCTGAATGGTACAACTGCTGGGGCTGCTGGTTCTGCTTTTGGTGCAGGTTGAGCAGCAGGAGCAGCTGGTGTAGGTGCAACTGCGGGTGCTGCAGCAGGTTGGTTCATCGCAGCTTCTACATCTTTTTTGATGATGCGACCATTGTCTCCGCTTCCACTAAGCGACGTTAGATCAATGCCCGCTTCTTTGGCCATACTTTTTGCCAGAGGAGAAGCCTTGATACGGCTGTCTTCTTTCGCAGGTGCATTGCTGGCTGGAGCTGGAGTACTATCCTGTGTTTTCTCTGCAGCTTCTGCTTGTTCCGTACTTTCTTCCTTCGCACTTCCATTGTCAGAACTTCCACCTGCTTCTGACATTGCTGCTTTCCAATCTTCGCCCTCTTCGCCAATCACTGCGATCACCGAATCAATAGGCACTGCGCCTTCTTCCACTGCAATATGCAACAGAAAACCATCCGCAGGACTATCAAAATCCATGGTGGCTTTGTCCGTTTCGATTTCTGCTAATAGTTCTCCGGTTTCTACTTCGTCTCCCACTTTCTTATGCCATTCCACCAAATTCCCTTCTTCCATGGTGTCACTCAAGCGGGGCATTGTTATTACTTCTGCCATGATGATTTTTTCCGATTTTTCATTATTGTTTAGAAGACAAATTGCTTTAACAAGAGCTTGTCTAAAAATTTATTTAACTGATTGTCAATAATTTGTGGTTTTGCCTAAGAAATAATTTATGAGCTTATCGAGATAAGTGAATAAATTATTTCAACGGCAAGTTCATAAAACATTGGTTATCAGGACGATAAAATTTAGACATACTCTAGGAGTAGTCAGTAACTAATTAAGCCTTCTGACCGTCAAAGACAAAGATAAACTTGAAATGATCTAATCGCTGTCTTCTAAAAAAGAATTTCGTCAAGCGATGCAAAAATGCAATATTTCTTGCTTTTTCAAACTTTATAGCGGAAACAATTTTTTTCGAGTTCGGTTTGCGAAAGTTCGAGATCATTTGCATCCTTCACAGGAACGTCTTGTCTATTCTAAAAATTAAAATTCGCATTATGATAAATAACATGAAGAAAATCACCGTATTGTTTGCCTTTTTTGCTCTAGCTTCATCGCTTTTGGCACAATCGTCTAAAACTAGAAGTTTGAGCAATTTTGATGAAGTGAGCATCAGTGAAGGCATAAAGGCAAAGTTGAGAAAAGGCAATAAAAATGAAGTTAAAATTGAGGCAGATAATATTTCTATTGATCGTGTGTTGACGGAAGTACGAGGCGACCGATTGAAAGTACATTTGGATGGAAATAATTGGAGACGCAATCCAGAAGTGAGGGTTTATATTACTTTTAAAGAACTGGAAGGTCTACACGCAGGTTTGGGTGCGAAGGTCATTTTGGAAGATGATGTAGAAGCTGATGTCTTCGACGCAAGCACGGGAAGTGGAGCAAATATGAAACTGGAAGGAAGAATTCGCGCAAAAGACATGAGTTTGGATGCTTCGAGTGGTTCCTATTTGTACGCAGAAGCAGTCAGTGCAGATGAATTGGAAGCAGAAGCAAGCAGTGGCGCAAATATTGAAATAGAAGGCGGTAGTGTGAATGAAATGGAAGCGGATGTCAGTTCCTCTGGAAAGGTCAGTGCTTATGATTTGAAGTGTAAACGTGTGAGTGCAGAAGCCTCAAGTGGTGGTGGAGTAAAAACTTATGCCTCAGAAGCAATTCGAGGAAACGCGAGTAGCGGTGGTTGGATTTACTACAAAGGTTCTCCTGATCGAGTTAGAGAAAATGAAAGCTCTGGTGGGCGAGTGAGGGAGCAATAGTATTGATTGTTGATTCGAATACAAGAAGTGACAATTAAAAAAGAAGAACATGGAGATTTTTAAAATCTCCATGTTCTAATATTACGAATCCGAAATTAGCCTACAAACTTCAACGCCTTTTGCGTGAAATCTGCTAAGGCTTTTCCTTTTAGCATTCCTTGATTCAGTAGTGCTAAATCAACCAAATACTTCGCTAAATCATTACGCTCATCGCCTTCTTCCAATTTTAGCATTTTATCTGCCACCAAAGGATGATTAGAATTCACGACAACATTGTAAGATTCTGGAAATCCACCCATACCGCTGTTGCCTTGTAGGGCTTGCATTTCCATAAAGCGGCGCATAAATTCAGGTTTCGTGATGACCACTGGCGCATCTTCTGGCGATAAGGCTTTCAAGCTCACACTTGCGCCTGGCGTTTGTCCAGCCAAATCCTCGAAGGTCTTTTTCACGCTTTCTTGCTCTTTCTCACTCAATACAGATTCCGTTTCTTCGTCTTTCTGAATCAACATATCTACGGTATCCGAATCTACGCGAACAAAAGTAATATCGCTACCTTTCGTCTCCAATTGCTGCATGAAGTGATTATCGATGATGTTATCAAACTCTAAGACACTGTAACCTCTTCCTTTTGCTGCTTCTGTATAACTATGATGTTCGTTCGGCTGATTGCTGTACAAGAAAATAATCTTATTGTGCTTGTCGGTCTGTGCCTCTTTCACACTTTCCTTGTATTCTTCAATCGTATGGAATTTACCATCAATGTCTTTCAACAAAGCAAATTTCTGTGCTTTATCATAGAATTTCTCATCTGAAATCATTCCATACTTCACGAAAACGCCCAAATCGCTCCACTTGCTTTCGTAATCTTCGCGCTCTTTCTTGAATAAGTCATTCAGTTTATCCGCAACTTTCTTAGTAATGTAGCCTGTGATCTTACGTACATTACTATCACTTTGCAAATAACTACGAGAAACATTCAAAGGAATATCTGGTGAGTCAATCACACCATGTAATAGCGTCAAAAATTCAGGTACAATCTCTTTTACGTCATCGGTCACATAGACCTGATTGCTGTACAACTGAATTTTGTTGCGCTGGTCAGTTAAGGTATTTCCTAGCTTAGGGAAATACAAAATACCCGTTAAATTAAATGGATAATCAATATTCAAATGTATCCAAAACAAAGGTGGTTGGCTGAATGGGAAAAGCTCCTGGTAGAAATTGGTGTAGTCTTCATCCGTTAGTTCGGAAGGCTGCTTCTTCCACGCTGGACTTGGATTGTTGATGATGTTTGGAACTTCGGTTTTGACTTCTTTCTCCTCATCACCTTCTCCTTCATAAGTCGTTTCCGTTTTCATTCCAAACTGAATTGGAACAGGCAAGAATTTACAATATTTCCCTAACAGCTCTTCCAAACGATCTTCTTCCAAAAATTCTGTATCGCTATCCGTTACATGAAGAATCACGTCAGTTCCGCGCGCTTCTTTCTCCGCATCTTCAATGACATATTCAGGATTGCCTTCGCATGACCATTTGACAGCTTCTGCATCTTCTTTGAAAGACCTAGTGACGACTTCTACTTTATCCGCCACCATAAAAGCAGAGTAAAATCCTAAACCAAAGTGTCCGATGATACTGCTTTCCCCTTCGTATTTTTCTAGGAATTCTTGTGCAGAAGAAAAGGCAACTTGATTCAAGTATTTCTCGACTTCCTCCTTCGTCATTCCGATTCCTCGATCACGAATCGTTAGCGTTTTGGCATCTTTATCTAGTAGAATATCAATAGTTGTGCTTCCAATTTCTCCCTTGACTTCGCCTCTCTTTGCCAATGTTTTTAGCTTAGAAGTGGCATCAACAGCGTTGGAAACCAATTCTCTCAAGAAAACTTCTCGATCAGAGTATAAGAATTGCTTAATGATTGGAAATATATTTTCCGCCTGTACAGAAATGTTTCCCTTTTGCATATTATTTTAGTTGATTGTTATTGGTTCAAAATATGTTTTTGTCTCGAAATTAGATTTATTTTATAGCAATCGTTATGCCAACTGCAATTTTGACAGTTTGTTTTTGTGATTGGATAACATTCAAGAAAGTGTATCACACAGGGAATGCAGAATCTTAGATTTTTTACGCAAACAAAATTTACAAAGTTTTGCCTACTCATATAAGACCTTGCTGCAAACTTCGCAAATTACAGTTACGCGTCTATTTTGTTTATCTTAATCAACAGGCTCAGAATTTCACTTTGCTTCATTTTTTCAATGTTTCTCCCATTTAACCTCTAGCAGCAAAGCGGTCTGATTACGAAGTGGTCTCGCTTCCTATCTCTCAATTGTGTCATTATCAGATGTTAACTAACTGTTACTATGTAGATTATAGTATAATTTTCTTACTTTTGCAGTCATTTTTCAAAATACCAAGAAAGATTGGGTTTTTAGGTTTAACAAACAACAGATATGGATAAAAAGAAAGTGCTGATTGTAACGCAAGAAATGGATCCTTATACTGCGATGAACGAGATATCCAACATTGCAAGGAGATTGCCCGAGCATATCCAGAAGCAGGGAATGGAAATTCGTATTTTGATGCCAAAGTATGGCACAATCAACGAGAGAAGACATCGCTTACACGAGGTTGTTCGATTGTCGGGGATGAATATTATTGTGGACGATGATGATTTTCCATTAATCATAAAAGTAGCTTCCATTCCACAAGCCAGAATGCAAGTTTATTTCTTGGATAATGAAGATTTCTTCAAGCGTAAGATGGTTTTCGATGACGAAAATGGCGAACCCTTCGAGGATAATCCTGAACGCATGATTTTCTTCTGCAAAGGCGTATTGGAAACCGTTAGGAAATTTGGATGGCCGCCAGACATTATTCACTGCCATGGTTGGATGACCAGTTTGCTGCCCATTTACGTGAAAGAAGCCTATAAGCAGGAGCCTTTGTTCCAAAGTGCGAAAGTGGTCTATTCTGTTTATGAGCAAGAATACGACAAGAAATTCGATGAGGGCTTCACCGAAAAAGCAGCGATCAATAGTTTAGAGGAAGAAGATTTAGAAGACTTTCTGGAAGATGGTAATGTCAATTTACACAAAGGGGCATTGGCATTCTCAGATGCTTTGATCGAAGGAAATGAGGAGTTATCAGAGTCTGTGAAATCCATGCTAGAAGCCTCTGGTAAACCTATTTTGGCGCACCAAGGAGAAGAAGATTTTAAAGATGCTTACATTGAATTCTACCATTCTTTATTGGAAGAAGAAGTAGAATCATAGAAATAATAAAACAATAAGTGGGAAAGCAAACGCTTTCCCACTTTTCCTTCCATACAACTATTATCAACTTTACACGCTCTATACCCTGTAAGTTGCTAGAGGATAGATCTTCCTCCGTTTTTACTATTATTTATCATTAGACATATATGAGCATTCAACGCATTGCCCTGTTTTTCATCTTTGCACTTGCATTTCTTTTTGCTTGCAACGATCCTTCCACCTTGGGTTTAGATTTAGTGGAAGAAGATCAGATTAATATTCAGTTCAGAGATGATGTCCCTTTTCGCTTGACGACAACTACTGCTCGACCAGTTGAGACGTACACGCCATTTGCTAATGCAATAGATGGTTATCTTTGTGGTGTGCTGAATGATCCTGTTTTTGGAAAAAGTGATGCTTCTATCTACAGTGAATTTGGATTGGATTTTCTTCTACCTGATTTTGGTAATCCCGATTTACTCATAGATTCAATCGTACTCGTTCTACCTTATGATACTGCTACCGTTTATGGTGATACAACCGATTTGATCACTATTGAAGTTTATGAAATTATAGAAAAACTGAACGACGGTCAGAGTTATTTTTCCGATCAAGAAGTTATGATTGCTCCTGAACCAATAGCAATACAAACGTTTCTTCCAAAGCCCAATACAGATATTCAATTTTTAGATTACAGACAAGGCAGAGAAGATACTTTGCAAAGCGCTTATCTTAGAATTCCTTTGGTGAATGAACTTGGGCAACGCTTTTTGGATCAGGATACTCTAATCTATCAAAGCGATACCTCTTTTACTCAAAATTTTCATGGTCTTCATATTCGAACAGTCAATACCCAAAATACAATGATGGGATTTGATCTGTTTGGTTTGAATGTAAATGATCCTGGTGCACAAGGTGGGATATATCTTTACTACGATACCCTCAACACAGATGGCATTCCACAAGAATACGTTTTCCCATTCAAGCCACAAACACGCTTCAACCCTGTTAAATTTGTAAACTTCCAACACGATTACACTGATACAGAAGTTGGAAAGAATATCGGTGATCAGCCAGCAAACGAAGAAGTGATTTATGTGCAGGGCATGGCAGGTGTGAATGGTCAATTGGAATTTCCTAATTTTAAAGACTTGGGAAGCATTATAGTCAACCAAGCCAAGCTCGAATTAACGTTGATTGACGAAAGTCCCAATCCTCGTTTTCCTGCTGCAGAGCAACTGCTTCTTTTCCACGAAAAAGATGGCAAATTGGACTACATCAGTGATTTCACGGTGGCTGCATTAGCTATTGCAGATAACTTGACCAATGCGTTTGGAGGAGATTTAGAACCAACAGCAAAAGATTCTACCATTCAAAGTTACACGATCAATCTCTCGAACCACTTTCAAGAAATGATTGATGGAGAAGTAGAAGAAAAAATATTTATCCAAATTTCACCTAAACCATTTAGAATCTTTACGGATTACGAAAATCCAGCAGCTACTAAAGCTAATCGAGCAAACCAGATTATTCTAGGTAGCGAAAATCACTCCGTTGAACAATTTAGAGCGAAATTTACGTTAACCTATACGAATATTAATTAGTTCTATTGAGTTCGTTTTAGTCATTTATGTGTTGACAAAACCTAGCAAAATATTGAAGTATTGAGTTCAATTTATTCAAATACCATAAAAAGTAAAGCGATGAAGTCTCCCTTCATCGCTTTGCTCTTTATGGTGGTTTCGTTACAGGCTTGCTACGAAAATATAGAAGGTTGTTTGGATGTGAACGCCACTAATTTTAGTGTCACTGCGGATCGGGAATGCGAAGATTGCTGTACTTATCCATTGCTTCGTTTGGCAGTGCAGCACGCGTATAGCGATATTGAAAAAGATACTTCTTATCGCTTCAATTTGAATGAGGTTTATACTTTAGATAGCATCAGTTTTTTTGCTATTACAGATTTGCGCTACTATCTTTCGGAAATCAAGTTGATTCG
Source organism: Bacteroidota bacterium (assembly GCA_039176995.1). GTDB lineage: Bacteria > Bacteroidota > Bacteroidia > Chitinophagales > Saprospiraceae > JAAUTG01. Next base: position 34,908 of record JBCDFY010000005.1, on the reverse strand, counting down.
AGAAAATGAGGATCGAGTGGATATAGAAGAGAAAGTTGATATCTTCGTTTTGAATGGGACAGATACAGTTCCTGACAATACACAAGACAATTTTGCGCTTATTAATCGAAGCAATATTACGCCAAGTCAGATTGGTACTTTTCGAGAAAATGGGCGATTCGTAGGTATTGAATTCAAGTTTGGACTTTCTAATTTTGATCGAACCATATTTCCTCAATTTCTTGAGCGTAGTCATCCACTTGCTTTCGGAAGTGATTCTCTGATGTACGATTTGGAAAAAGAATCCTATCTCGTCACGCGTTTTGATCTAGCACGCGATACTTTACCGATAGAAAATGATACGACTACAATTCAAATCTTAGCAAAAGATTATTTCCAACAAGTTGAATTAGACTTTGATTTTCAAGTAGATGTGGGATTCAATACGACTATTGCATTGCAAGTAGATTATCGGCGTTGGTTGGAAGGTGTGGATGTGAAAACTGATCTTCCAGAGGAGATTATCAATAAGATAAAAGCCAATATCGCTGAGACAGATCCAAGCCCTTTTGAGATACTGGAGGTGAGAGTTGCTAATTGAGAAATAATTTGCAACAAGTTGACCTAAAGCGAGGTAGAAGTGTTGATAAAATGTTTTTACTATGGCAAAGTTGAATAAGCTAAAACTTCACGAAGAGACACTTCAATTTTTAGAAAATCAGGGTATTTTCTTCTCTACTAGAAGAATAAATAGGAATCAGAAACTTACAGATGGTTATTGGTTCTTAGGGAATGACCAGTATATGAACATATCATTTTGGAATGGTCATGATAGCGATAGAAAAACCAATAATATCGGTTTTGAAGTTAATATTGATAATGGTAAAGTTCACCTTTATCTAACCTCTCGATCAAATATTTTAAAAGCAGAATTATTGAAAGAAATAGCCTTGATGATTGGAGCAAAAAGAGGTACGCAGAAAAATCAGTGGATAAAGAACTACGATGTAACAAATCATTCGATTGATGAATTTTTGGACGCATTAAAAGAATTCATGAAAAAGGATAAAGTCATTATTGATAGTTTAATAGAGTCGAAGCTAAATCCTCCAATCACATTCATTGATTCTGGCTTGTATCAAAAAATGATAAGAAAAATTGACCAGTATAGAAATGAAAAAGATAGGCTACTTTTAGAGGTTCAGACTAGCGAAGTAAGGAGAATAATTCGCCGTCGGAAAGGAATTCATCAAAAAGAAATACAGAGGGTTTCAAGAGAAATTTTTGGTCAGAAGTTATTAATTAACCCAAAGCATAATAACCTACAGAACAAACTATACGAATCTCTAAATAGTGAAGGACAATATACAAAAATAATAATGGAAGAGAACTATATTGATCTACTAGCTGAAAGCGATACGGAGATTAATTTAGTAGAGGTAAAAACTCATAATTCTGCTTCAAAATGTGTAAAAGAAGGTTTAGGGCAATTAATTTTTTACTACAAGAACCTTCATAACCCAAAAAAGAAAAGAATAAAGTTGATAATTGCTGGTTCTGTACCTACAGTAGATGAAGACAAAGAGTTTATTAGGTTGATACAAAAAATACTGAGGTTACCTTTTTCTTATATTCAAATTTAGCTTTTAGTACGTAGATACTAGATTTTCTTACACACCTTCGCCGCCGCATCCAATTCCTCATAAAAATCCTCTCCATACTTTCGCACAATCGCATCTTTGACAAAGCGATAAATAGGTAATTGTTCTTTCTTCCCCAATTCGCAAGCAGCAGAACAAATATCCCATTTGTCATAGTTCAGCGCTACAAAATTGGTACTTTTTTCTTCTGTGATTCGGATGGGGTAGAGGTGGCAAGAAATTGGTTTGTAGAAGTCCGTTTTTCCATCTCGGTAGGCTTGTTCAATACCACATTTAGCAAAACCAAGTGCATCTCTAGTCATATATACACAAGCCCCGTCATCTAGCAGATTCGTACCATATTCATTGAAGTCTTCGTAGTATTTGTAGCCGCCTTCCGATTCTATTCTAGCAATATTTTCTCCATCCAAATAAGGTCGAACCACTTCATAAATTTCATCCAAAATCTTTAATTCTTCCACTTCCAATGGCGCACCAGAATCACCTTCCCAACAACACGCACCTTTACACGCATTCAAGTTGCAGAGAAACTGTTCTTCCACGATGTCTAGGCTGACGAACTTGTCTTGTATGATTAGCATTCTTTGAACTTGTTTGAAGGCTTTGCTGTTTGAGATTGTCGGAGTTATATAAGCATTACTAAACCGTTTTTACACTCACCGCTTCCGCTAAATCCAAGGGCACTTCAACCACTCGTTCTTCTTGCTTCACAGAGATCGTACCGTTCTGTTTGGCTTTCAGTTCAATTGGCATTTCTGGTAAAATACCCAAATCCCACAACTTTGCAGAGATGATGTTGCTGATTTGCTTATGAGTAATGACTGCCACTTGTTTTACAGCTAGTTGACTCAGTAACAATTTGCGCCGTGAAGGAATTGGCGAACCATGCGGATCTGTGGTTGGATAACCCAAATGATAATCTACTTCATCCAACAATTCTTCGCTCAACAAATGTTCATATTTTTCGGCATCTTCATGGATTTGATGCTCCGAAAGCCCCATTTTTTCTACCAAATAGGTTTCCCAAAGCCGATGCGCCCGAATCATCTTTTCCGCTATCTTTCTACCACTTGGAGTTAGGTTCAAACTATTCTTTTCTACGTATTTTTTAGTACGCAACTCTCTTAAATGGTTATTCAATCGCGTTTCCCCAAATTCTAATTTTTCCAACAAAGCAGCAAGCGACAATTCCCCTCTTTCCTCCAAGCGATGCGACTGTTTGATGATGTCTTCCAAACGTATGCGCTTTTGTAATTGTTGCTTCCTGAAAAATTTGAAAACTAAGCCCTTTTCAGGTGCAAATAGTACGGCAACTAAATAGAGAATCGTAGCTACGATAGCCATTGCAGGTCCAGGTGTGGTCTCGAAAATGATAGCTAAAATTAAACCCAAAATTGCAGAAAGTAAACCAATTGCTCCTGCAATGACCAACACCTTCCTCAGTTGGTTGGAGAGCAAAAGTGCGGTGGAAGCAGGTGTAATGAGCATAGCGACCACCAAAATGACACCTACGGTTCGCAAAGAAGCTACGACTGCAAATGCCAGCATCAGCATCAAAAAATAATGGATTGTTTGCACAGAAATCCCCATTGTTTGCGCGATGATAGGTTGGAAAGTAGTCGCAAAAAGATAGCGGTAGAAAAGAATAACCGAAATCAAAACATAAATCAATACGCCAAGCGTCAAGTACAGATCTTCGTTGGAAACGCCTAGTACATTTCCAAACAGAAAATCTTTCAAATCTAAATGCACGCCTGGTCGCCGATTGATGCTCGAAATGCCGATGACGCCAATTGAAAACATAGCCGTGAAGACAATTCCAATTGCTGCATCATTTTTGGTCGTCACCTTCTGTTGTATCCAAGTGATACCAACTGCCATCACCAAACCCGCAATAACTGCTCCTGCAAAGAATCCTAACGCACTTTGTCCTACCAGCATAAAAGCAAAAACCACGCCTGGTAAAATCGCGTGAGCAATCGCGTCGCCCACTAGAGCCATATTGCGAAGCACAATAAAACAACCCAAAATACCACACATAACTCCAACCATACTTGATGCTAACAACGCTCTAGTTGCCCAAGGTTGTTGCAAAACTTCTATTACACTCTCCATTGTCTCAAAACTTGTAGCATTTAATAATTTAGACAAAGCTAATAAATTATTTAGACTTGCTTAAATAAATATTTTTCTATTAACAAATCTTCATATTTTACAGCAAATAAAACTACTTCCACCTCTTTGCGTTTATAAAAAAGTATGGAAGTTATCAACGCACAAAAACAAAAATTATACAGCAGCATTCGTCTGCCGTTCCAATTCCTGGCAGTCATTTGGGTCATTCAGGTCTTTCAATGGCTCACCAGCATTGATCTTGGTTTTTTAGGCTTACTCCCAAGACAGTTAAGCGGATTGAAAGGTATTATTTTTGCACCTTTGATTCATGCAGATTTTGGACACATTACTTCTAACTCTGTACCACTCTTCGTGTTGAGTACCATCGTACTTTTTTTCTACCGAAAAGTAGCCGTTCGTTCTTTTCTATTCATCTACTTGCTCACTGGACTCTCCGTTTGGATTTTTGCTCGACATGACGTTTTCCATATTGGTGCGAGTGGTGTTGTATATGGCTTGGTTTCCTTTGTTTTTTGGATGGGCATTTTTCGTAGAAGTTTGCAAGCTGTTATATTAGCCTTGATAGTCACTTTACTATACAGTGGAATGTTTTTAGGCGTCCTACCAGGACAAGAAGGTATTTCTTGGGAAAGTCATTTGCTTGGTGGCTTGGTTGGTATCTTTACGGCTTATTGGTTCAAAGATGAAATTGAGCGAGAAGAAGAGAAACCTGTCTATTCTTGGGAGCAAGAAACTTACCAATCACCCGAATCCTTTTTCTTACCGCCAGATGCTTTTGAGAAGACCAAGGCGGAGCGACTGAAAGAACAACAAGAGCGCGAACGTTTGTGGTAAATTTTAGAGCTTGTCTAAAAAATTATTTAACTGATCGTCAATAGTTTGTGGTTCTGCCTAAGAAAGAATTTATGAGCTTATCGAGATAAATGAATCAATTATTTCAACGGCAGGTTCGTAAAATATTGGCTATCAGAACGATAAAATTTAGACATGCTCTTACTTTCTCTCTTGTTGTTGGCATTTTTCCTTTACTTTTGCATGCTATCAATAACAAAACTTCACTACTCATTAATTCTACCCAATTTATGGAGTTCAACTTAGACCGAGACCTTTGCTTTTTCGATTTAGAAGCGACGGGTCTCAATGTCATTCGAGATCGCATCATTCAAATTGGAGCGATCAAATATTTCAAAGATGGTCGCGAGCCCGAGCAGCTTTCTATGCTTATCAACCCAGGTATTCCCATTTCGATGGAAGCAATGGGTGTGCATGGCATTACGCCTAAGGATGTCGCCAATAAACCGACTTTCCAGCAGGTTGCTCAAGAAATTTTTGATTTTTTTGGCAATGCAGATATTGGTGGTTACAATTCCAATCGCTTTGATATTCCAATGTTGATTGAGGAGTTTTCTCGTGTAGGCTTAGAATTTGATATGAGCAAGCGGCGTTTGATAGATGTGCAGCGCATTTTCTACAAGATGGAACCGCGTACCTTAAAAGCTGCGCTTCGATTTTATTGCAATCAGGAGATTGAAAATGCACACGATGCTTTGGCAGATGTACAAGCAACCATAGAAGTTTTCAAAGGACAATTGAAGCGTTACGAAAATACCGATTTTGAAGACGGCGATGGAATGGTTATCAAAAAGCCCATTAAAAACGATATGAAGGCCATCCATGAATTTACTAACGATCTGCGATTTGTGGATGCAACTCAAAAATTGCGCTACGATGAAAATGGAGTCGTTGTATTCAACTTCGGGAAATACAACAATCAGCCTGCTGCACCTGCTTTGCATAAAGATCGTCAATACTATCATTGGATTTTGGAAAAGGAATTTTCTGCACAAGTTAAGCAAGCAGTACGGAAATTGGTGAAAGATTATGAGCGAGAATTGAGAGGATGATAGGGAACACTAAGTATCTGATCAGATGTAGCAAATTCAAATAGTGAACTAGAAATAACGTCAATTCTTCGCGAAGAAGGATTGGCTTTTTTACTTTATAAGCAAGTAATATGCCCTAAAAAAATCATATTTTTTGATTGCTGTAAGAAATTTGAACACGAGTACTTTGCGTCTTATGTCTCATATCTCTTGATCTAGCAGTCTACTTAGCAGCTTTCGCACCGAAGAATTGGGATTTATCTTTTCCTACTTCTCGTAAAGAAAAACTAAATTTGCGCACTCTGAAAAAGGAACTCAAAGTCTTTGATAAGCGTAGATAAGTTGTGAGACAAAGTAGTCTCAAAAATATCAAAGCGCGAAAAATAATTTTGAGTGTTGAAACAAACCACCTTCAAACCAATTTGAACCATTTTCAAACTATAATTTGAAGCATAGACATAAATGGCAAACATAAAAATTACACTACCCGACGGCAGTGTTCGGGAATATGAAAAAGGGGCAAGTGCAATGGATGTCGCGAAATCCATTAGTGAAGGATTAGCGCGTAATGTATTGGCAGCAGAAGTGAATGGACAAGTTTGGGATGCCAGTCGTCCAATTCAGGAAGATTCTAAAGTGAATTTATTAACGTGGAGAGATACGAAGGGCAAAAATACCTTTTGGCATTCTTCTGCGCACCTGATGGCAGAGGCATTAGAAGCACTTTATCCAAATGTGAAATTCGGCATTGGCCCTGCGTTAGAGACAGGCTTTTATTATGATGTAGATTTGGGAAATGGTGAGCAACTATCCACCAATGATTTGCCTAAAATTGAAGCTAAAATGCTCGAATTGGCGCGCAATAAGAACAAATATGTGCGCAAAGAAGTGCCGAAGGACGAAGCAATTGCTTATTTCCAAGAAAAAGGAGATCAGTACAAATTGGAATTGTTAGAAGAACTGGAAGATGGGCAGATCACTTTCTACACGCAAGGCGAGTTCACCGATTTATGTAGAGGACCGCATATTCCAAATACAGGTGTCATCAAAGCAGTGAAGCTGACCAATGTAGCAGGTGCATATTGGCGAGGAAAAGAGGAAAATCCAATGATGACGCGTATTTACGGCGTTACTTTTCCGAAACAGAAAGAGTTGAAAGAATACTTGACGATGATGGAAGAAGCGAAGAAGCGCGATCATCGCAAGTTGGGAGCAGAGCTAGGACTGTTTATGTTTTCAGATAGAGTAGGTTCTGGTCTACCAATTTGGTTGCCAAAGGGAAATGCGATTCGTGAGCGTTTGATAAACTTCTTAAAAGAAGAGCAGGAAAAACGTGGCTACAAAATGGTAACTACGCCACATATCGGCAAGAAAGATTTGTACATGACTTCTGGTCACTACGAAAAATATGGAGAAGACAGTTTCCAACCCATCAACACGCCAAGAGAAGGGGAGGAATTCTTGTTGAAACCGATGAACTGCCCACATCACTGTGAGATTTATGCGCACCGTCCGCATTCTTACCGAGATTTGCCATTTCGCGTAGCAGAATTTGGAACGGTTTATCGTTATGAACAAAGTGGAGAGTTGCATGGATTGTCCAGAGTGCGCAGCTTTACGCAAGATGATGCGCATATTTTTTGTACACCAGAGCAGTTGAAAGAGGAATTTCTCAATGTATTGGATTTGACGCAGACCGTTTTGAAGAAAATGGGTTTTGACGAATATACTGCACAGATTTCCTTGCGCGATCCAGATAATCCAAAAAAATACATTGGTACAGATGAAAATTGGGATAATGCAGAACGCGCGATCATTGAAGCAACGCAAGAAGTGGAAATGGAGACCGTGACGGAATTGGGAGAAGCCGCATTCTATGGTCCAAAATTGGATTTCATGGTGCGCGATGCGATTGGAAGAAGTTGGCAGTTAGGAACGATTCAAGTGGATTACAATCTGCCTGATCGTTTTGAACTAGAATATATTGGTTCGGACAATCAACCGCATCGTCCAGTGATGATTCACCGCGCGCCTTTCGGTTCGCTAGAACGCTTTATGAGTATTTTGATTGAGCATACCGCTGGTAAATTCCCACTATGGTTAACACCAGAGCAGTTTGCGATTTTGCCCATCAGTGATCAGTACATTGATTATGCCTACGATATTGAAAAACAACTGAATGTACACGGTATTACTGGCTTGATTGATAGCCGTACGGAGTCCATTGGGCGCAAAATTCGAGATACGGAATTGAAGAAGATACCGTTCATGTTGATTGTTGGGGAGAAAGAAGTAGAATCAAATACTGTTTCTGTACGCAAGCAAGGCGAAGGCGATGTTGGAAGCATGAGTGTTGAAGAATTTGCGACTTATCTTGAGGGATTATTAGAAGAATAAAGCGAGAAGTCATAGATCAGACCGCTCGTACGGGCTGTCAGAAGTCAGATTCGCACGATTTCTGTCTGACTTCTGACAATGAAATGGTCTCACTTCTGACTTCTCTAGCTCACCAAATAAAATTAAAATTATGACAAACACAGCCACACTCAACTCCCAAGACCTTATACAGTTGGAAGATCGCTACGGTGCACATAATTACCATCCACTGCCCGTAGTACTCGCTAAAGGCGAAGGCGTACATGTCTGGGATGTAGAAGGAAACCAGTATTATGATTTTTTGTCTGCTTATTCCGCAGTGAATCAAGGGCATTGCCATCCTAAAATTTTGAATGCTTTAAATAAACAAGCGCAGCAATTGACTTTGACTTCGCGCGCCTTTCATAATGATGTATTAGGACCCTATGAAAAGTACATCACTGAATTCTTTGGCTATGATAAAGTACTGCCCATGAATACAGGTGTCGAAGGTGGGGAAACTGCGGTGAAACTTTGTCGAAAATGGGCGTACGAAGTAAAAGGTGTACCAGAAAATCAAGCTAAAATTGTCTTTGTGACTGGTAATTTTTGGGGAAGAACACTAGCAGCTATTTCTTCTTCTGTTGATCCTAGCAGTACTAAGGGATTTGGTCCGTATATGCCTGGTTATGTTTTAATTCCTTACAATGATATTGAAGCTTTGGCAAAAGCATTTGAAGACCCAAATGTAGCAGGGTTCATGGTAGAGCCTATTCAAGGAGAGGCAGGCGTGGTTGTACCAGACGAGGGTTATTTAAAAGCGGCTTATGATTTATGTCAAGCAAATAATGTACTCTTCATAGCAGATGAAGTACAAACAGGAATTGCGCGCACAGGAAAATTGTTAGCTTGCGACTACGAAGGATTCAAGCCAGATATTTTGGTACTAGGGAAAGCACTTTCAGGCGGCGTATTTCCAGTTTCAGCCGTTTTAGCTAGAGATGAAATCATGCTGACCATTAAGCCAGGAGAGCATGGTTCTACTTATGGTGGCAATCCATTGGCGTGTGCAGTGGCGGTGGCGGCTTTAGAAGTCGTGAGAGAAGAACGACTAGCAGAAAACGCCGATCAATTGGGTAAACTATTCAGGATGCGTATGCACAACCTGATACAGAAAAGTAATTTGGTAACGCTAGTGCGTGGCAAAGGATTATTGAACGCAATTGTCATCAACGATACAGAAGATAGCGAAACTGCTTGGAACATATGCTTAAAACTAGCCGAGAACGGTTTGCTAGCTAAGCCTACCCATGGTAACATCATTCGTTTTGCGCCACCTTTGGTGATGACCGAAGAACAATTACACGAGTGTTGCGATATTATTGAGAAGACTATATTAAATTTTAAAGCTTAGATGTGAGACTACTAGATGCGAGATGTGAGACAAGTTTAATTAAAACCTAAAGTTAGGTAGCAACTGGTTAGACCTTATTCACAAAATAAGAATTTCTGATTTTTTACTTTGATTATCAGTAAGTTAAAAATAGATATTTGCTTTTGTGAATAGCCACTATTAAATTCGTCTCACATCTCAAAATCCCAAATCTCACATCCCATAAAAAGAAATCATGCGACAATTATTTTTACCGATTCTCCTCCTGTTTATTACATATTTTCTGCAAGCACAAGCAGAGCAAAATGCTACACTAGTCGGTAATCTTCGTTACAATCAAGGCGTCAATGACGTTTGGGGTTGGGCAGATGAAGATGGGACAGAGTATGCTTTTGTAGGATTACAAAATGGCGTTTCTGTGGTTAGCTTAGCAGATCCGAGCAATCCCAGAGAAGCTGGATATGCTCCTGGACCATCTTCTGGTTGGAGGGATATAAAAACTTGGAAAGGATATGCTTATGCAATCAACGAAACTGGCGATGGGCTGCTAGTCATTAACCTAAATACACTTCCCGATAGCATCACTTACGAGTATTGGGCACCAACAATTGATGAATTAGGGACGCTCAATACCTGCCATAATATATACATTGATGAATTCGGAACTGCTTATCTGGCGGGTTGTAATTTGAATGGTGGTGGCGTACTTTTCGTAGATGTGGACTCTGATCCAGGAAATCCAATTTATGTCGGTAAAGCTGATCCACGCTACTCGCATGATGTCTATGTACGTGATGAAGTGATGTATAGCTCTGATATTTTTGCAGGTTTTTTCTCCGTTGCGGATGTCTCTAATAAAGCGGAGGCGACAACTATGGCGACCCAAAATACGCCTTTCAATTTTACGCACAATGCTTGGTTATCCGATGATAGTAAAACAATTTTTACAACGGATGAACGTGGAAATGCACCCACCGCATCTTACGATATTTCTGATTTGAATAACATTCAAAAGCTAGACGAATTTAGACCAGCGGCAACCATTAATACAGGAGTCATTCCTCACAACGCGCACGTACTAAATGACTATTTAGTTATTTCTCACTATTCGGATGGCGTAGTTATTGTAGATGCGGCTCGTCCACACAATATGATTCAAGTCGGGCAATACGATACTTATCCTCAGCCAGGTGGTGGATTTTCAGGTTGTTGGGGAGCGTATCCATTTTTGCCTTCGGGCTTAGTGTTAGGGTCAGATAGAAGCAATGGTTTATTTGTTATCCAACCTGATTATGTAAGAGCAGCCTACTTGGAGGGAATCGTGAGAGAAGAAGGAACGACGGTTTTATTGAGCGATGTAAAAGTAGAAATAAATGATCCTAATATACTGGAAGAAACGACCAATTTGGAAGGTGCTTTTGCGACTGGAACGGCAGAAAGTGGTACTTATGAAGTGACTTTTTCCAAAATTGGTTTCTTCCCAAAAACGATTGAGGTAGATTTAACGAATGGAGAACTAACAGAATTAGATGTAGAATTAAAGCCTACTGCTAAGTTTTTTGTGAGAGGTTTGGTTGTAGATAACGAAAGCCAAAATCCTATTTCAAGAGCAAGGGTTCAAATCTTGGGAGAGGAAGTTTCCTACGAGACCAATGCTTCTTCGGATGGAGTATTTGAGGTAGAAGAAGTAATTGAAGGAGACTATGAAATCATCATTGGAGCTTGGGGCTATCAACAGAAAGTAGCAGATTACGCTGCTGACTCCGATCAAGAATTGACTTTTGTGTTAGAGTTCGGCTATGAGGATGACTTTGCTCTAGATTTAGGGTGGAAAGTAGAGGGAGATGCGATATCAGGTAATTGGGAATTTGGCGAACCGATTGGAACTGGGACGCCGCCGAATTTCATTAACCCACAATTTGATGTAGAAGGTGATATTGGAAATCAATGTTATGTAACTGGAAATGGAGGTGGTGATGGTGGTTCTGATGATGTAGATGACGGTACAACAATTTTGATTTCTCCAAAAATGGACTTGACGCTTTACAATGAACCGATCTTGACTTATCAATATTGGCTATTCATTGGAGGAGGAAATGTTGCTGCAAATGATACCCTGAAAGTAAAACTTACGAATGGAGTGGATACGGTTCTGATGAGAGAGCATAGAGGTTCGGGTAGTTTCTGGAGAAATAATGGTTTTGCTGGTTTTAAGTTGAAAGACTTCATAGAGTTGACCGATGATATGCGTATATTCTTTGAAATTACAGATTTGCCCGATTCAGGACATTTGCTTGAAGCAGGCATCGATCAATTTAAAATCTCCGAAGGAATGCCGACGAGCACTGAGCAGATCGTTCAAGAAAATATATTCGCTGTTTATCCGAATCCATTTTCTGATGATTTGCAACTAGAAATTAAAGATGTCAACTTCAAAAATGCACGCTTTGAAATTTATGATGTGAATGCGCGATTGTTGTATCAGCAGCAAATTCAGCAAACAATTACGACGGTTGAATTGCCGACCAATCTACCAAAAGGAAGTTATTGGATTCGCTTGAATGTAGATGGTGTATATCAGGCTGCACAGCAGTTGTTGAAGCAGTAGGATTTAAGTGTGAATTGTTAACTGTTAAGTATTCACAGTTAACAATTCACAATTCATAGTTTTATCAGTGCGCCTCCAACCAATGCTCTCCCAAACCTGCTTCCACCAAAATTGGCACTTTCAAATTTGGCAGTGCATTTTTCATTTCTTCCATCACCAAGTTTTTGACTTGCTCTGCCTCGCTTCTCAGCACATCAAATACCAATTCATCGTGCACCTGCAAGATCATTTTGGATTGAATACTTTGCTCTTTAAAAGCACGATGTACATTAATCATTGCCAGTTTAATCATATCCGCAGCCGTTCCTTGAATGGGCGTATTCATGGCGTTGCGTTCGGCATGAGAACGGATTACTCCATTTTTGCTATTGATGTCACGCAAATAGCGGCGGCGACCGAGTAGGGTAGTGACGTAACCTTGGGTGCGCGCTAGATTTACAGAGTCATCCATGTATTTGCGCAGACCATGATACTGCTTGAAATATTGGTCAATCAATTGGCTGGCTTCGCTGCGTTTGATGTCCAATTGCTTAGAAATATTGGTTGCACCTGCGCCATAAATGATTGCGAAGTTGATGGTCTTAGCAGCGCGTCTTTGATCAGAATTCACTTCATCATAAGGTACTTCATAAACTCTAGCTGCCGTTGCTCGATGAATGTCTTGACCACTTTGAAAGGCTTCCAACATCGCTTCGTCGTTACTAATTTCTGCAACTAAGCGCAACTCAATTTGCGAGTAATCTGCCGCCAATAAAATATGATCTTCGTCTCTTGGAATGAAGGCTTCGCGCACCTTTCGACCTTCTGGCGTTCGGATAGGAATGTTTTGTAAATTGGGATTATTGGAGCTTAAACGTCCAGTTGCTACCAAGGCTTGATTGAAGGAACTATGAACGCGTCCTGTCTTGGAATTAATCAATTTTGGAAGCGCGTCCACATAGGTAGATTTCAGTTTTGCCAAGCCTCGAAAGCGCAAAATGTCATTGACGATTGGATGGTTTTTGGCAAGTTCGGTTAGTTTTTCCTCATTGGTTGAGTACTGTCCTGATTTTGTTTTTCGCCAGCGATATGGAATTTTCATTTGGTCGAACAGAATCTCTCCCACTTGCTTAGGTGAGGCGATATTGAAGTTTGCACCTGCTTGCTCGTAGATGCTACTTTCTACGCTAGTCAGCTTTTCCGTCAGTTCCTCGGAGTATTCCTTCAAGAAATCCGTATCCAATCGAACGCCTTCGTATTCCAAATCAGAAAGTACATAAACTAAAGGCGTTTCCATTGTTTCAAAGAGGGAATGTAGCTCTTTTTCTTCTTGCAATTTCGGTTCAAAATGCTGTTTCAATTGCAAGGTCAAATCGGTATCTTCTCCTGCGTATTCTTTCACTTTTTCGACTTCCACATCGCGCATGCTGCCTTGCTTCTTGCCCTTTTTGCCAATCAATTCTTCTATCGAAACTGCCTTGTAATCCAAGTAGCTTTCCGACATATAGTTCAGGTTGTGGCGCAACTCTGGCTCTAGCAGATAATGCGCCAACATGGTATCAAAGAGTGTTCCTTTCACTTGTACATCATACCATTTCAAGACAATAATGTCGTATTTTAAATTTTGACCAACCTTGCTAATTTGCTCATTTTCAAGAATTTCCTTAAACTTAGTGACAATTTTTTTAGCTGCTGCTTGATCGGCTGGAATCGGAACATAGTAAGACTCGGTAGGTTTGACCGAGAATGCCAAACCTACTAATTCTGCTTCATTTGCATCCACCGCAGTGGTCTCAGTATCGAAGCAAAAACTCTCTACCCCAGCCAATAATTGAACTAGATTTTCTATCGTTTCCTCTGTCTCAACCAAATGATACTCGTGCGGCGTATTTTCAATGTTTTTATTCGCAATAGTGATTGTTTCTACTATATTTCCATCCGCTTCTACATTGAAAAGCGAGCCTTGAGTACCTGCGCCCTTATTGCTTTTAGCAGCCGTTTTTTGCTCTCCTAAAATAGATTTAGCAAGTGTTCTAAATTCCAATTCATCAAACAACTCTTTCAAGCGCTCCCGATCAAATTCTTCGATGACGAATATATCTGCATCAAATTGAATCGGTACATTAATATCTATCGTCGCCAGTTTTTTAGATAGCAAACCTTGTGCTGCAAATTCTTCTACTTTCTCTTTCTGTTTGCCTTTTAGTTCATGCGTATTTGCCAGCAAACCTTCCATAGAACCATATTTTGCTAACAATTTGACTGCAGTTTTCTTCCCAATGCCTGGAATTCCCGGAATATTATCTACTGCATCACCCTGCAATCCTAAAATATCAATGACTTGCTCCACACGCTCAATTTCCCATTTTGCCAGCACTTCATCTTCTCCCAAAATAGCAACATCATTGCCCATGCGCGCAGGTTTGTAGAGAAAAACATTTTGAGAAACCAATTGTGCAAAATCCTTGTCGGGCGTGACCATGTACACCTTAAAATCCTCTTTCTCTGCTTGCTTCGCTAGTGTTCCAATTACATCATCTGCTTCGTAGCCATCCTTCGTTACAATTGGAATTTTAAAGGCTTTTAATATCTCTTGGATGTAGGGCAATGCAATTCCAATATCTTCGGGTTGATCTTCGCGATTGGCTTTGTAAGGCGTGTACATTTCGTGACGAAAAGTGGGGACGTGCGTATCAAAAGAGACCGCAAGGTGAGTAGGTTGTTGCTTGCGAATCAAGTCCCAAAGTGTGCGCACAAAACCTGTAATGGCGGAGGTATTGACGCCTTTGGAATTGATGAGTGGGCGCGTGATGAATGCAAAATGAGCACGGTAGACCAGTGCGTGTCCGTCGAGGAGAAAGAGTTTCTTTTCTGCCATGAAGTTTATGGATTCGTTGAACTGTTGATGTGTTGATTGGAGGGCAGACAAAGTTAAGATATTTTGATGGAGGAAGGAGAAGAATGGAGGAGTTGAATTTGAGGAATTTTGAGTTTTATTGACAACAATGATAGGTAACTATATTTATATCTTCGTGCATCTTTGTGTGAATCATAAATTGCACTTTTGTATAAGATAATAGTATCTATTTACCACATAGTTACAATAGCATTTTCACATAGTGCACAGTAGTTTTTATTTGAGTTCTGGAATGATTTAGCTAGAAACAAGCTGAAGTATCCTAATCCTGCTCTTCCGATCTTATGTTTTCTATGTGAAACCAACTATGTGAGGTATGTGGTAAACAGTTACAGATAATAAATAACAGAAGCTCTGATCTTTGCTTTTTTCACTTCATGGCGGCATCGAACCGCCATGAAGTGATCAAGGTTCAACAAGGATAAAAAAGCGATCTATGTCGCTTTTTTATCCTTGTTAAACCTTGATGGAATTGTATGGACTCAATGTCCATACAATTCCAAAACAAGTCGCTCTGTGAATATGTGTTTAAGTAAATTATCAGAAACTAGCACTAAAATAACTCCAAACTTCCTCCAAATCTTTCTGGCTCAACCTCTTGCATCAAGCGATAAACAGATTGAAATACATCTTCTGCACCTGGCTTCGTGAAGTAATCACCATCTGAACCGAAAGGTGGACGATGTTCGTGGGCAGTAATCGTCACTGGTTTAGAATCCAAATAGCGATAGCCGCCTTGTTCTTCCAGCACTTTTTGCATCATGTAAGCGGTCGCACCACCTGGTACATCTTCATCCAAGAAAACGATGCGATTTGTTTTTTGTAGGGATGTCAAAATATCATGATCTAAATCAAAGGGTAAGAGCGATTGAACATCAATCAACTCCACAGAAATACCGTGCTGTTGCAATAGCTTCATACCTGCTTGCGCGACTCTCACACAAGAGCCGTAAGTAACTAAAGTCACATCTTTTCCTTCTTGTAAAGTTTCTACTTTTCCAATTGGAATAGTGTACTCGCCAATATTATCAGGTAGTCGTTCTTTTAAACGATAGCCATTCAAACATTCAACGATGATGGCAGGATCGTCGGACTGCATCATGGTGTTGTAGAAACCTGCGGCTTGTACCATATTTCTAGGAACAAGCATATACATTCCACGCAAGGAATTGAGCATCATTCCCATTGGGGAACCTGAGTGCCAAATGCCTTCCAAACGATGTCCACGCGTTCGGATAATCGCTGGAGCTTGTTGAATGCCACCAGAGCGATAGCGCAAACTCGCCAAATCATCAGTCAGCGGCTCAAGTCCATAGATCAAGTAATCCAAATATTGAATTTCTGCAATCGGGCGTAAACCTCGCATTGCCAGACCAACCGCTTGACCCATGATTGTCCACTCGCGGATGCCCGTATCAAAAACGCGATGCTCACCATGTTTTTCTTGCAAACCTGCAAAACCTTGATTGACATCGCCAATGTTTCCTACGTCTTCGCCGAAAGCGACTACTCTAGGGTCGCGCTCTAGCAATTTATCGAAATAAGTATTGAGAATTTGGTAGCCACTTAAAATTGGGGAATCTTTGGTAATGACGGGTTCTATTTCTTGGATCTTGGTAGCGGCATATTGAGAATCGCTGTATAAATGAGTATGAAAATTTTCGTGTGCTTTTTGAGCAGCTTTTTTGAGCCAATTTTTTAAGGCTTGCGTATGCTCATTATTCAAACTTAAAGTCTGAAAGTGCATTTTTCGAGCTTGTTCCACGAGGTCTGCAAAAACAGGATTTAATAAGCCCTGGAACTCTTGATAAATTGGGCGAATACGCACTTTTTCTTGCTCTCCGACTGCGCTCAAAATACTTTCAAAGATTGTTTTCACTTCTGCTTGTGCTTCTTTGACAGGTTTTAAGTAAGCCTCCCAAGCGCGGTTTCTACATTCTTTGACATATTTTTTTGCTTTTTTGCGCGTCTCTTTTAACTCCTCTTCGGTAGCAATATCCGTTGCTATCATCCATTTTTCCATCTGCTTCAAGCAATCAAATTTTTCTTCCCAATCCAATCGCTCTGCACTTTTGTATCGCTCGTGCGAACCCGAAGTGGAATGCCCTTGCGGTTGCGTCAGTTCCGTGATGTGAAAAACGGCAGGTTTATGCGATTTACGCATTTTTTCAATACCATTTTCGTATAGCTCTCGCAAAGCAGGATAGCTCCAACCTTTTTCTTTGTAGATATGTATGCCTTCTCCTTGCTTTTTGCTCCCAAAGCCTTTGAGTGCTTCAGAAATGCTGCCTTTAGTTGTTTGATATTTTGTTGGAACAGAAATGCCATAGCCATCGTCCCAAACTGAAATTGCCATTGGAACCTGCATTACGCCAGCAGCATTAATGGCTTCCCAAAATACACCCTCGGAAGTGCTAGCATCTCCTATGGTACAGAAACAAATTTCTTCTCCGTTTTTAGAGTAGGTATCGTATTCTGCTAAATCTTCATTTCCACGAAAAACTTTGGAAGCCAAAGCTAAACCCACTGCTCTTGGCATTTGTCCTGCAGTACAAGAAACATCAGAAGAGACATTATATTGGTCAGTAAAATTGATCCATTGGTTGGAGTCGTTGATGAATGGAGTGGCAAAGTGAGCGTTCATTTGGCGACCGCTACTGAATTTATCGTTGGTAGGATCGGAATAGAGTTGAGCGAACAAATCTTCAATGGAACTGATGCCTAGTGCTAACATCATGGTTTGGTCGCGATAGTAGCCCGACCGCCAATCGCCTTTTTTGAAGGCTCTGGACATCGCTACTTGTGGCACTTCTTTTCCATCTCCGAATATGCCAAATTTTGCTTTTCCTGTTAACACTTCTTTTCTTCCCAACAAACTCATTTCGCGACTAATGCAGCAAATCCAAAAATCTTCCTTGACTTGCTCGATGAATTCGTCTTCAGAAATATTCAATTCAGGCAGTTCTAGCTCAGCAACATTATTCGACATTATTTCAAAAGTTTTACTCAGTGGAATGGAATTTGACCACAAAATTAATACATTTTTAACGGTAATTTAAAGGTGACCGTTCCTATGATAGGCAATTTTGATTGGATTCTGCTTATCACAAAACGTAAGATTCCCGAAGGCCAAGCAGGAATTTTGCTGTAACTTGTTTAGGCTGGCTAAATGTAAAATATGGCTGTTTTTCAAAATCACCTCTGATAATTTTAAGAATATCATATTTGATGTACTCAAAATTTTGAAAAACAAAAAAGCATCCATAAAAAATTAAGTTAGGATTTTTATACGAAATCCTACTTTTATTCTACAACAACAATTAGCTAAGCGAAAAGATTGATATAAAAGTAATTTTTTGACTTTGAAAAAAATTACTTTCTTTTGAAATTTTTCCTCTAAATTTAGTTTGCGAGACCTACCTTTTCACTCAAATTAAGTATTATCCATATGAATCATAGAAAGAAAATCATCCTAATTTTAGGCATTGTAAGCTACCTTCTTCTAGCCATTACAGCAGGATACTATTTCAAAGAACGAACGGTTTTCATGGATGTCGCTTTTCGTATTTTCCATATTGTGAAAGATGGAGATTTTGCGATTCAAGCTGGGCGATTTGGAGAAGCCATCACGCAGTGGATTCCGTTGGTTGGAAGTATTTTTGAGTTCCCGATAAAATGGATTGCAATCAGCTATTCGGTAGGAATGGTATTCTATTATTTCGCGCTTTTTTTGGTCTGCTTTTTCTGGCTTAAACAAGAGCAATTCGCGCTTTTGCTGTTGCTCTTCAACGTTTTCCTAGTTTCCTATACCTTTTGGTGGATACAGATTGAATTTGCGCAAGCAATTGCTTTAAGTCTAGTGACTTTTGCGTGGATTACTAAAGCCAAAACGCTCCGTTATTTCTTCAATTGGAAAGGTATATTGTTAGTCGTGCTGTTGCATACGCTTTTCTATTTTCATCCACTGATTCCGATTGTACTGATTTACTTTCTGCTATTCTTCAAAATATCATCTGGTTTTAAAATAGAAAAGAGATTATTCTGTATAGTTCTAATTTTTGTAGCGATTGAATATCTGTTCAAAATCTTCGTCTTGGGGAACAGTAGTTATGATGCGACTGCGATGAAGGGCTTAGATAATTTTGCTCGACTCTTTCCTAATTATTTTGATCTTCCTGCTAATCATAATTTTATAAGTTATTGTTTAACAGACTATTATCTTCTACCTTTAGCTCTAATTGTTTGTTCTATTTTCTACATCATTCATAAGAAAAAATACAAACTAACCTTACTACTTTGCTTCTTTTTTGGCTATTTACTCCTCATCAACGTCTCCAATTATAAGGGAATATTACAATTCCATATTGAGAGTTTCTATTTGCCTTTGAGCCTATTCGTCTTGTGTCCTCTAGTCTTTGATCTTTTCCCAAAAATTAAATCTACTCGGCTGCTTGTAGCAATTCTTGTCGTTGTTCTTGTATTAAGAATCCATCATATTGAACGACTCCATCAACCTTACACTGCACGAGTCAATTGGTACGAAAATTTGATTGATAAAGTCAATCGTTCTGAGTACAAAAAAGTAGTTATCTCTTCGGATGATGTTCCACTGGAGACGCTTTGGTTAACATGGGCATCTAGCCAAGAAATTTGGCTACTTTCCAGTCTGAAAAACTCCTCACAACCAAGTAGCATTATGATTAGTCACAAGCCTAATAAATTCGCGTGGGCGCAAGGAAAATCGGATGTTTTTTTCACATAATGGGAGGTTTTTAAATATGAAGATTTGCCTGTGGAATATTTTAAATTTTCGGATACTTCGACCTACAAAGTACTCAGTAGAGAGGAATACGAATTGCTTCAGTGAGAAAAGTTGTAAAAAATTATCCTAAGTCTTGCCCACCAGAAATTGAATATTTGCATCTTCTTTTTTGATAGCATTTATCAAAATAGAACGAGTACAACAATGAAGCAATTTTTAATTTTTCTTATCAGTATTTATAGCTTATCTAGTTGCTCCATCAACAAAAATTTGGATGACTATCTCAGTCAATTAGAGAGCGAAAAAAAAGCGATGGGAACGGTCTCCGTTTTTAAGGATGGAGAACAAATATATAATAAATCTATAGGATTTGCTAATCTGGAAGAAGACAAAAAAGCCAATGAAGTTACGCTCTATAGAATTGGTTCTATTAGTAAAACTTTCACGGCAGCAATTATTCTACAGCTTGTAGAAGAAGGTAAACTCTCTTTAGAAACTAAATTGGGAGACTATTATCCAAAGATAGATCAGGCAGATCAAATAACGATTGCCAACTTGCTTTACCATAGAAGTGGTTTGTACAATATTACCCGAAGTGCTGACTTTGAGGTTTGGATTAGCGAACCCAGAAGTAGAGCAGCAATGCTGGATAGAATATATGAAAATGCAAATGTCTTTGAGCCAAATGCCAAAACGGAATATTCAAATACAAATTATATTCTACTTTCTTACATAGCAGAGGACATTGATAATCAGAATTTTGCAGAAATATTGAAGAATAGAATCTTCAATCCATTAGACTTGGAGCACACTTTTTTTGGCAAAGAGTTAGACTTGTCCAAAAATGAGGCTATGTGTTATTATCCAGAAAATAAAGAATGGCATCCGATCACTTTTCACACTAATCTGACTGGAACAATGGGTGCTGGCGGTCTTACTTCAACAGCCAAAGACATTAATACGTTTTACAATGCGCTATTTATGGGAGAACTAATTTCCAAGGAAATCTTAGAGCAAATGACAACACCAAAGGATGCAATGGGAATGGGCATTTCAGTAGATCGGCGTAGGGGACTTGATGTCTATGGTCATGATGGTAGAATTGATGGATTTCGATCTGTGGCAGCTTATTTTCCTGAAGAAAAATTGTCGATTGCTTGTACTTTCAACGCTGCTCAAGTGTCTAGTTCTAAAACCTTATTCCAGCTTATGAATGCTTATTTCTATACCTTTAAAAAATAAGATGAAGGCTAGATTAAATATTGCCTTTTGTCTAGCACAAGATTATCCAGTGACGGGAAGTCACTGGATAATAACTACCTCTTAATCAATCGGTTATTCAAAATTCGCTCTAGCACTTGTTCTTTCATGGAACGCCCAATTGGCACAATTTTTCCTTCGATTTCGAGCATATTACCTTCCACTGATTTTAGGTGATCCAAATTGATGACATAGGACTTATGGACTTGCAAAAAGCGATCTTCGGGTAAGTAACTTAGCAGTTTTTTCAAGGTATTGTGTAGTGTGATTTTTTGTTTGGATTTATGCAATAGCACATAGTTTTGCATACTTTCAATATAGCGGATTTCCTTTAACTCAATCTTTTCCATACGTCCACCATTCTTAATCCAAATGAAGTCCTCGTTTGGCTTTTCTTGATGATTGGCGTATTCGTAGGCTTTGGAAACACCTTGAAAAAATCGTTCGAAGGAAACGGGTTTGAGCAGATAGTCCAGCACATTCAAATTGAAACCTTCCAGGGCATATTGCTTATAGGCAGTGATGAAGATAACCATCGGTGGATTGGATTGATTTTTCAAGAAATCAATGCCCGTCCCGTAAGGCATCTCGATATCTAAGAAGAGCAAATCTGCTGGCTGTGTTTTCAGTTGTTCTTCCAGCTCGGTGATGTTAGAACAGTGCGCGACGCATTCTAAAAATGGAATTTTATCGACGTATTTTTGAATGCCTTTGATGGCGATTGGTTCGTCGTCGGTGATGATGCAGGTGAGTTTCATAGTTTGATTTTTAACTGACAACTGAGTTGATATTGGAGGCTACAAAATCATGGAGGTTTTTAAAATCTCTATGACTTCACAACCAAAATTTCAAAATGATTTCATCCCAAAATCAAGCACAATTGAACTTCAAATTGATCCTCCCTTCGTTCAATTTGCAACTGATACTGATTCGGATACAACAACTCCAAACGCCGCTTTAAATTCGTCAAGCCAATGCCTCCATTTTCGCATTTCCTCATCTCCTTTGGAATGGAATTTTTAATTTGAAAAACGATCTGATTTTCAGGAAAAGATAACTCTATCAGTATACATTTCTCAGTTTTTCCACCTACGTATTTGAACGCATTTTCTACCAAGGGAATAAATAAATGTGGCGCAATCTGATAATTACTTTTTTCAATTTTAAAATCCATAATAACCTGTAAATCAGTAGATTTTCGAGTTTTTTGAATAGCAATATAGTCTTTGATGTAATCTATCTCCTTGCGTAAATCCACTCGTTCCTTTTCACTTTCATAAAGGCTATGACGCAACAAACGACTTAATTGCTGCACAGTCATTTTTGCTGCTTCTGCATCTTCATCTGCTTGAAAATAAATCGTATTCAAGGCATTGAACAAAAAGTGAGGCTGTATTTGGCTACGCAACCATTTCAGTTCACCTTCCAATTTTTCATTTTTGACCTGCTCCAATTGAAGCCGATAATTGGTGTAATCTTCCAAATAGCGATTGCCTCTACGGATAGCAAACCAGAGTAGAACAATCAAAGTTGGAATAACATTAATGACCACCAAATCAGCAGGACTGCAACCGTCGTCCGTCAATGCAACCATAGGAGTAATAATGAGATTGGTTAGCACTAACATAATTCCCCAGCAACCCAAAAAATCCAACGCGATTTGGCGTTTAGTGATCTGTTTCAACGGACGATTATCCAAATGACGTTCATATTTCAAAAAAGCCCATCTAGCGGCGTAAGTTGCAACCAGACCAACACCAAACTCTATCAAGATCAATCCAGCATTTTCTGCTCGAATATGAGATTGTCCAGCAAAAGCATCCGTCACTAAGCGAATGGTTCCGTAAATGAGCACGCAGATGAGTGCTGGATAGAGTATTTTGATGTTAAAAGACCAGTTTTTCATTTTGGTATCAATTAAAAAGAAAATTGGTATCCATGAAGTCGCAATCAAAAAATCTTCCAAGGTGGATTTTTTGATTGCTCAAAGGGGTTTAAGGGTGAAAAGCATCAAAAATCTCTAATTTTTGATGCTTTTCACCCTTAAGAATCCCATAAGCAGAAAGCTTTTCTCATCCGAAAAAAGCTTTCTGCGGATTTTAAAGACGAAACCTATATTCAAATTCCAATCCTATTTTTAGGATATTACTTATTGAAGCATTAACTCCTTTTCTTTTGACTCTCTTGGCTTACTTTCAAGTATCTGCTATTTTTTTACTTCTGGCTTCATCCCAAATAAAAAGCGCATCACTCGAAACGGGCGCACTAGAAATTCATAGAAGCCAATCGAAAATAGTAAAGATAAGGTACTGATAAACAAATACTTTGATAGTATTCCTTCTTCCACTAAAGTGACGATATAATAACCAACGATTACAATGATGGTCTGATGAATGATGTAAAAAGGATAGATCGCTCGATTGGTGTATGACAACCATTTGTTCGGGCGATTTAGGTAGCGTTTGCCATAACCCATTGCCGTAAACAGCCATGTCCAAGCACTGAAAGCCAATAGGATTCTCAACGCATAAAAGATTAAACTTCCATCTTCAATTTCTATTCTATTCCAACGAAAGTAGTTGATAATCAATATACTAACAACTGCCAATTGCAAGGATGAACGACTGTTTTTCTCAATCCGCCACCATATTTTTTCTTGTGCAGCAATGAAATAGCCTACCAAAAAGAAGCTCAACCAATATAAAAAATAGCCATAGTCTCCAACCAAAGAATTGGTCTGAGGAAAGCGAACTGCCAAAGTGCAATAGATCAAAATCGTCGGTAATACCAATAGATACAATCGTATTCGATGGTCAAAAAACTGAAGTGTTTTTCGGAAAGACTTTCCATCTCGGGAGCGTACCCATTTGAATAAAGGCGCAGCTATCAGAGAGTATAAAAATAGATATAGTACGAACCACAAATGATGCCAACTGGTGTTGCCTTCTGGATAAGGTTTGCCTTCAAAAATGGAAGGATAGAATTGCCAAAAGGATTGATAATCAACGCCTTCAAATAAGCGCTCCATATAAATTTGTGGGGGCACAATCACTAGCATTCCAAAGAACAGTGGAATCATCAATCTCCAATATCGCTCTTTGATATACTGCCAAGGACTGCGCTTCCGAAAGGCAAACCAACTCCCAATTCCAGAAATGACAAACAGCAAAGGCATCCGAAAACGCGAGAGAAAAAAGTTGAATTCCAACCACAAATAGCTCCGCTCTTCATTTTTAATGTGCCAATCCCAATCTTCCACAAAGATCATAGCGACGTGAAAATACAGTACGAGCAAAATTGCGATGATGCGTAACCAATCAATATCGTGATGTCTTTTTACGGTTTGCATAGTTTTGTTTTTTCTTTTATCACTTAGTCAAAGTAGTGCTTTCATATAGTCCACAGCAGCTATTTACAGGATCATTTGGATAAGAGAAAACTTGAATCTTCTAATTAATGATCTCTATATGCTATGCTTTTTTTGTGAAACCAACCAGATAGTGGATTACTATTTCTTTTCTTCAAAAGACGAGTTTTTGGGTAAATGAAAGCGAGGGTTGTTGATGAACCGCATAGAAGTGGAGATAAAAGTAAGTTGAAGATGAACACCTGCAATTACTAAAGATATTTAAGATGTTGAAATGAGTATTTCAGCGAACGGAATTTACTTTTTGAACGTGCCGAAAGAGGGGTAAGTCTTGTAGAATAGAATGGGAAGTTTTTTGAGCAGGAATAAACTTACCTTTCCCACATCGGTTTTACAATCGAAAATTCATTTCAATTGAAGTTCAAATCGTTCTAAAACAAACATGAGAAAATTATTCTTTGCAATCCTGACTCTTGCCACACTACTCCAATCTTGCGTAGTCATTGACAACCAGTACAATGTCGTTCCTCCTGGCGTGTGGCGTGCAACTTTAGATTTAAAGGGAAAGATTAATGAAAAAGTGGAAGAAGTCACCGCAGATGTTGAGTTTGAGGAGATTAGTGATGGGGAGTTGCCTTTCAATTTTGAAGTCATTTATAGAGACCCAGATAATATTTACGTCGAAATCCTAAATGGTTTAGAGCGCATTCGAGTGGATGATGTGACCTATGGACATAACCGCGCGACGGGCAAGGACAGCATCATCATCAATTTCCCTGTTTTTGATTCCTACATTATGGCATATTATGAAGAAGACGTGATGGAGGGTAAATGGTATGTCAATAATCGAGAAAATTACAGTATCCCATTCACAGCTTTTCATGGCGAGGACTACCGCTTCACGGAATTAAAAAAAGAGCCTGTGATAGACGTTTCAGGCAATTGGAAAACGATGTTTGAAGTGGAGACAGAAACTCCTTATCCAGCCGTTGGGGAGTTTGAGCAGGAAGGAAACTCTCTAACTGGTACATTCCGCACGGAGACAGGAGACTACCGTTTCCTAGAAGGCACTATTCAAGCCAATAAAGTCTATTTATCTTGCTTTGACGGAGCACACGCTTTCTTGTTTGAAGCTAAAATTTTGGAAGACGAAAGTATGATCGGTTCGTTCCGTTCAGGTAAGCATTACAAGACGCTTTGGGAAGCCGAAAAAGATGAAAATTTCCAACTGGCGAGTGCAGATAGCTTGACATTCTTGAAAGAAGGCTATGACAGTTTTGAATTTAGCTTTGAAAATGTAGCGGGCGAAACAGTAAGTTTAGCAGATTATGAAGGCAAAGTGAAGTTGGTACAAATCTTCGGCACTTGGTGTCCTAATTGTCGAGATGAAACCAATTATCTAGTGGATTATTTAGCCAACAATCCAAACGAGGATTTGGCAGTCATTGGTTTGGCATTTGAAAAACATAGAGATCAGGAAAAAGCAAAAGCCGCTT
This sequence comes from Bacteroidota bacterium, assembly GCA_039176995.1. Taxonomy (GTDB): domain Bacteria; phylum Bacteroidota; class Bacteroidia; order Chitinophagales; family Saprospiraceae; genus JAAUTG01. The sequence continues at coordinate 9,112 of JBCDFY010000005.1, read as the reverse complement.
TGGGTCGCTACAAAAAGCAGCTGAATATCCCTTATGAATTGCTTTTAGCAGGTTATTCTGATAAAAGCGAAGCATCAGAAGTACTACCTATGCTTAACAAAGTCATTTCGTACCCTACTTTGATTTTCATTGATCGAGACAATGAAGTGCGCAGAATACATACAGGCTTCGCTGGATCTGCGACAAGTAAGTACGAAGAATTTGTAGCGGATTTTGAGGCGTATGTAGCGGAATTATTGCAAGAGGAAAGCTAATTGGCTGGCTATTGGCTATTAGTCAATAGCAGTTAGCTGGCTCGGTGATCTATCAAAGTAGATTACACAAGAACAGAAATTAAGCCAATTGCTAATAGCAAATAACCAATAGCTTTTTATATCTTTAAAGGTGTTAATTCATTGTAACACAAAGAAGAATATATGCGTAAGAAATTGTGTACAGCAACTTGTAAAATCGTCTAGCATCTTGATTCTTGTATTCATTGATCTAGAAGTCTGGTAGAATTCTCCTCGCTGTATTCAATTGCTACAAAATAGGTCGTCAGATAAAAGAGAATGTTTTGAACGGAAGCTCTAGCCTTGGAGTTTTAGGTAAAGGCACTCTTCACAAGAAACACGAAGTAGTTTACAATCATCAAACACAGTTATGACAGACAAGAAAATTATCATTGCTCACCATAGTGCAAACAAACAAGAAGTCAATGATGTCATCCAAAATTTAGGCCGTGCAGGTTACACTTTCGAGCAGGTAGCTTGCAACCTCAGCGGAAACCAGTTATACCAAAGAATTCAAGAAACCAACGACCGCATTCTTCTGCTCATCAGCGATAATTTCTTACGCTGTGAAGACTGTATGTTTGAATTACTTCCCACTTTTCAAGACCTCATTCGTGCTAATCGCATTAAAGCTGTGGTGGCAGATGGCGTTTACAGAGACGAGGAAACGGGCATCGTCACCACCAAGCCCACTTCTTTTGATCGAGTCAGTAGTGTGATTCAGTACATGAATTACTGGCAAGATCAATACTTAGATGTGCGTCGCCAGAAACGTCAAGTACCTTATGAAAAAGAAGCGGTACTGAACGATCAACTCAAAGTCATTAGAAGCATTTCTTCAGAAATTGGTGAGTTTTTACGCTTCTTGCGTAATCGTGATCATACGACTTACGAAGAATTTCGAGCGAAGAATTTCTACTCTTTCTTCGTCTTTATGAATGATTTAACGACGCATAGCCAGTTCGAAGCTGCTCCAAGACAAATGGAAGAACGAACCTTTCCAACAACAGATAATGCTCAAGTAGCAGCCTCCCCAAGAACAAAGCCTGGATTTACTACGGTCTTTCCAGAAGATATTTCCGAACCAAACGCTCCTGAAATAAAACCTAGTACTAATCCAGAACCTATTGCTGAACCAGAAGTAGATGTCACGGAAATCCCTGGCATTGATATGCTTTCTGATCTGAGTGTACCAGAAGTGCCAATGGAAGACGAACGAGTGAGCGATGAAGCTGAAAACCTTGATGCTCTAGTTGCTCCCGAACCCATTCCAAACATTTCGGAATTGCTAGAAGAGACGTCAGTAGAATTGAGTCAAGAGGAGGAAGAAGAAGTTGTTCCCGAACCAGTTGCGGTTGAGGAATCTGCCTTAACTGTTTCCCTTGAAGTAGCAACGCCAGTTGAAAAAGAAAAGGTAACAGAAGTCGGAGAAACGCCACAGGAAGCGATTGTAATGGAAGAAGAGCAGAAGGAAAAATCTGTTGAAGAACCTGTGGCTGAGGAAGTTGTAGAAGAAGTCCAAAAACCAAGCGTGGAATCCATCCTAGCGTTGGGCAACCAGCAAATTCAAGAAGGCAATTTTTACACGGCTTTGCATACTTATGAAGATGGTCTAAAAGAAAATCCAGAAAGTCCAGCTTTGCGCTATACTTATGCTAGAGGATTGTTGAAATATAGAGAAGATGTAGCGGGAACGAAGAAGCAGTTGAAGGCTTTGCTGGAGTACGATGCCCAAAATACAGATGCGTTTTATCTGTTGGGGGAAATAGAAGAGATTCAAGAAAATTATTCGGCAGCTAAATCCAATTTTGAGCAAGCCATCGCGATTGATTCGAGTTATCCAAATGCGAATTATCGTTTAGCAAACTTGTTGGCGAATAAATTTGATGGCATGGAAGAAAGTGCTGCTCAATATTTTGCAGCAGCAATCGAGCAAGATGTGCAAAATGCAGATGCGCACTATCAGTACGCCATTTTGCAAGATGAATTTTTCAAGAATAAAGAGCAAGCTATTGTTCATTTCCAGCAAACCATTGCACAGCAAGAAGATCATCCTTTTGCACATTATGATTTAGCAGTCTTGTATCACGATTTGGGACAAACGGCACCTGCAAAGTCGGCTTATGAAAGAGCAGTGGCACTTAATCCAGAAGTAAAAACTCCACAGAACGACCAAGTATTCCTGGGCATCGTTCCAACGGTAGAAAAAGAAACTGCGACACCTCATGTTGATGCTTCTGAAATAGAAGCCTCAAAAGAGTTGATTCACAAGTTACAAGAAGACATCAAACGTTTAGAGGACTTGGTCTTGAAAAATCAAGATCTTTTACAAACCGCTCAAAACGACATTGCGAATTTGCCAGTTGCAGAAGCGGAAGAAGAAACTGTACCATTGGCAACTGTTGCAAAAGAAGTTAAAACGATATTGATCACCGGAGCAACTTCGGGCATTGGGCGCGCTACTGCAGAGGTTTTCGCTGCGAATGGACATCGCTTGATTTTAACAGGAAGAAGAAGCCAGCGATTAGAAGAATTGCAAGCGGCGTATCAAGAAAATTTTGATGCAGAAATTCTAATTCAAAACTTCGATGTACGCGATCCACATTCTGTGGAGGAAATGGTGGAAAATTTGCCAGAAGAATGGCGTTCAATTGATATTTTAATAAATAATGCAGGTCTAGCAAAGGGCTTTGAAGCCATCCACGAAGGAAAATTAGAAGATTGGGAAACCATGATAGATACCAACGTGAAAGGCTTGCTTTATATGAGTCGAGCGATTTCACCTTTGATGGTAGAAAGGGGAACGGGACACATCATCAATGTTTGTTCCATCGCAGGAAAGGAAGTCTATCCAAATGGAGGCGTTTATTGCGCAACCAAGCACGCGGTAGATGCTTTGACAAAAGGAATGCGTTTGGATTTACATAAATTTGGTATTCGAGTGAGTCAAGTTGCACCAGCTCATGTGGAAGAAACCGAATTTGCACTTGTCCGCTACGATGGTGATCAGGAACGCGCCAAAATCTACGAAGATTTCCAACCTTTGAAGTCTTCTGATGTAGCAGATACCATTCACTACATTGCAACTCGTCCAAAGCACGTCAATATTCAAGATATTGTTTTGCTGGGTACGCAGCAAGCAAGTGCAACGGTGATTGATCGAAGCGGACGTCCTGAATCAGCGGAAGAAGAGCCAACGGAAGAAGAAAGTCAGGAATTGAATGGTTATAGTGAGGAATTGGAGCTTTCTGATGCCACGATTGGATAGGTACAAATCTAAAAGATATGAGAACTTGGAGATTTTAAAAATCTCCAAGTTCTTGTACAAAAAAGGACAACTTCTTCCGAAGTTGTCCTTTTCTATGGAAATGATTTTAGAAAATTTCTTAAGAAGCCAAAGCAGATTCCTCTAAAATATTCTCATCCACCAAAATGCGACCACAATGCTCGCAAGCGATGATTTTCTTGCGCATTCCAATTTCCAACTGCATCTGTGGTGGAACATTATTGAAGCATCCTCCACAAGAGTTACGCTCCACAGGAACAACTGCCAAACCATTGCGATAATTGGTTCTCACTCGGTCGTAAGCCTTTAACAAACGTTCTTCGATACGCTTGCGCAAAGTCTCTGATTCTTTAATCAATTTCTTTTCTTGCTTCTCAGTATCTTCCGTAATCTTTTCTAACTCCACTTTCTTGCGCTCCAAATCTGCTTTCTTCTGATCTAGTCTCCCTTGCGTCTCCTCTTGCGTTTCTTTCTTGGTTCCAATGATAACTTCCGCTTCACCGATGCGCTTCTCTGACAATTGGATTTCCAATTTCTGCATCTCCAACTCTTTTGTCAATGCCTCGTATTCTCTATTGTTTTTTACATTATCTAATTGAGAATTATAGCGAATAATCAAGTTATTGGCTTCCTCAATATTCGAGCGATGTCTAGCAATTTCAGACTCTTGATCATCAATATTTCGCTGAACACGCGCATAACGAGTCTCCAAACCTTCAATTTCATCTTCCAAATCCTTCACTTCCATTGGAAGCTCTCCTTTCAGAACATGAAGTTCCGTCAGCTCATTATCAATTAATTGGAGTTCATAAAGCTGCCTTAGCTTTTCTTCCACCGTCAACTCTTTCTTTGTTGCCATATATATATACTGATTTTATTTATTGTTGATTTGTGATTTGAACTGGCTACCATAAATCATAACTAAAATGTAATGAGCTTCATTATATTTTACGCCAGTTAAAACCAACAGTTACGAATAAAACACTGGATTGGTGCGTATCGTTGTCGAATGCGCCGCAAAAGTAGTAAATTTCTGTGAAATAAGCTCTTGCAAGAGTTGGATGGTGAATTGCTCACTTTCGTAATGACCAATATCGGCGATGATGATACGTTCATCAGCATCAAAAAATTCGTGATATTTATAATCGGCCGTAATAAAGATATCCGCTTTCTGCCGAATAGTGTGACGAAGTAGAAAACCTCCTGCACCGCCACAAACGGCAACTCGTTTGATTTTTCGATCTAAAAGAGCCGTATGTCGAACCACTTCTACTTGCATTTTTTCTTTGAGATGGGCGATAAATTTTTTAGGAGACATTTCTTTTTTCAAATTACCGACCATGCCCGAGCCGACTCGCCTAGAAGCCGTTTTTACTTCCGAAATTTCGTAGCGCATTGGCAATTGCGCCTGCAAAACAGACAAATGATTCATCACGCTCCCCTCTTGATGCCAAGCAAAACCAAACTCCATCTTGATCGTTGCTTGACTATCCTGCTGTACACCCAAAGAAGCGAAATTACTAAAGTCAGAAAATTGCTTACGCACCAAACTGGTTTGATCGGCAGAAACGAAAAGTATCAACTTTTTATTCACTGCTTTAGGAGCCAATACCCTCGTTTCTTGTAAGTCTAAACGTTCCGCAATTCTTGTATTCACGCCTTGCGAGTATATGTTATCTAAATTCGTATGAATCGCATAAATTGCAATATCATTCTTGATGGCTTTTAAAATTACACGCTCTACATAGTTGCGTCCAGTGATGCTTTTTAGCCCCTTGAAAACAATAGGGTGATGCGCCACCACAACATTACAGCCCAATTGAATCGCTTCATCCAAAACCGCCTCTGTAGAATCTAAACAAGTCAGTACGCCTTTTATTTTTTGTGAGCCATCGCCTACAATCAATCCTGCATTATCATAACTTTCTTGATATTGCGGTGGCGCGACGGTTTCTAAGTATTGAATCAAATTTTTGAGTTTCATGCTCCTGATTTTTTTCGCAGAATCGTAGATGCAGCTTCAATTCACCATCAGTAGATGAATTATGCTTCCTTACTACGAATATCTAATATTTTTTCAGATGCTGCAATCCAAAAAGGACTCAACAAAAGTGTAATAGAAATTAGAGAAATGGTGAATAAATAAGCATAATCTTCAATGATGCCCAATCCAAAAGCCGTAGAACTCAGCAAGAAACTTAATTCTCCAATTTGTGCCAACATTGCCCCACCTAAAAAAGCTTCTTTCCAACTGCTCTTAAAGAGTTTTAGAATGATCGCATTAAGCAAATGATTGGTCAAATAAACTGCGAGTAGCGCGATGAGCAGTGCTACAAAGTTTTTTTGAACAAAAGAAATATCCATCTGCAAACCAATACTCACGAAGAATATGGAAACGAACAACACTCGAAAGGAATTCAGTGTATCGTGTATCCATTTAGTTGCTTTCCCTGCATGCATGACCATACCTCCAATGAACGCACCCAAAGCTGCCGACAATCCAAAAAAAGAAGACAATAATGCCCCTCCAAAACAGAAAAAAGAAGCCACAAATACTTGTAGTTCGTGATCATTTTCAATGGATTTGGAAAAGGGCAATCGCACTTCTTTTTTCCAATAGACGTACATCAGAATACCTACAAAAAGGACAGTTCCAATAATCAGCAATGCCAACTTCTCAAAAGATTGGGATTCTCCACCGACGAGTGAAGTAATAATCAACATTGGTGCAATGAGTATGTCTTGTGTCAACAAGATACTTAACACATTCTTTCCTAATAGTGTGTCTATGATGCCTTTTTCTTCCAAGATACGAATGACAATTGCAGAACTACTTAAAGCAATTACGAAGCCCAAGACTACACTTCTCGCCATTTCCCAGCTAAGAAAATAACCCATCACCAACATGATTCCTAGGCTTAGCAGCACTTGCAAACTTGTCCCAATCAGAGAAATCTTCCATTGATTTTTAAGTTCGGGCAAGCTAATTTCCATACCAACAAAAAAAAGCAAAAGGATAATGCCCAATTCTCCGAAAATATGAATCATTTCATCGTCATGGATGACACCAAGACCTGCATCACCCATAATCACACCTACCAGAATATAGCCAATAATGTAGGGTTGCTTCATTCTTTTAAGCAATAATCCTAAACCGATAATCAGAACAGCAATGATGGAAATCCATGTAATGAAAATCTCAGGATTGGCAAGTAGTAACATGAGCATGAATTGATGATGGTTTGATAGGATGCTAGTTCTTTAAATTTTAGCAGTCATTTCCGCTACAAAAAAGCGCAAAAGGATCAAGATTCCCTAATCCTGATTCTTCATTTTTATCAAAAATATACTTTTGTTAGTACAATGAACTTCCACCAAAAATGAAGAATGTATATTCACTATTTCGTCGTTCCTTAAACACCGTTTAAGTAACCCAATTTAATTCAATCAGACAATGACTTGCCCTTCTTCTACTAACCCAAATGAATCAGACTGATTGTTTTTCCATCGCCAAGCACTATAAAAAGCCAGCAGTGCATCTAACTGATGCCAATTTTGAGGAGGCGTGATTTTGTAAGAGCATCGGAGTTTGGAAAGGAGAAAATCACTGCAAGCGGCGAGGTGTGCTTTCTGCTTTTTGTAGTGAAAATCTTTGAGTTGGAAAGACTTAGCGAGCACACTTGGATAAGTTTCGACAACTTTTACGCCTTTGCCTTCGAGTTCTTCTTTCAAGCGCATCGCCCTAGCGGTCAAGCCTCCCAAGAACATAGGCGACATGGCTTTGAGTTCTAAATCTACTTTTCGATAGAAATAGTTGTCGTAATTGGGCAGGTTGCGATAGACACCAGGCAACGAAAGTGGAGCATCTAAGAAGAGCGTTTGTATTTGAAGTGCTCCGATTTGTTGGAGTAAAAATTGGTCAGCATCTTTCTTTTTTTCACTTTGGAGGAAGTGAACAATGTTGTCCTCTTCATAAGCTAAAACGGTGGTTCCCGCCAACTTAGAACCATAATCTGCACCTGCTATTTTCATGTCGTTTCTTTTTCGCGATCCAAGTCAAAATTGACCAAAAGGGCGAGTAAAAGGAAGAAGAAAGAACCTATTTTATCGGTTTCTATTAAGTCATTGATAATCAGAGTAACGAGAATGATCGTAAACGAAAGTACCGTTGCCATAATCCAGCTTTTCCGCAATGCATTCACACAGCGGTGATAGGCATGTTCTGCTTTCAGAAGCACAACAAAGCAGAGCAAAACGAAGAAGAAAAGCCCAGGCAAACCTTGTTCCACAGCGGTCATTAAATAGTAATTATGGATGCCCGATTGTTCTGGATTATCACTCACATAAGTTCGGAAGCGATTGATGGTATAGGATTTATAAAAATTGTAAAAATTGCCTGGTCCAAAACCGACAAGTGGTTGTTCTTTTACCATAAAAAAACCACCCACCCAGCGATAGAAGCGTTCCATCAAAGAGATGTCTTCGAGATTGTAAGTCGCTGTAATTAGATCATCAAATTCAGTATGAGAAATGGTTTTGTCATAGTCAGGCGCATAATCCAAATAATTGTTTTGATACGCCATGAACCCCAAGCCAACGACCGTCATTAAGATGCTCAGTGTCAAGACATATTTCATTGCCCTAAAACGAATAACGAAGTAAAGCACACCTGCCAATAGGATAGCGATGTAAGCCGCTCGTGTGAAAGATAGATAAACAGAAACAGTCAAAAAAAGCAAACTAAAAATCAAAAACCACTTAATTCTACGATTTTTTCTATACCAGTAGATCGCGAAAAAAATGAAGGGATACATTACCGCCATAATGCAAGCATAGGCGACATGATTTCGATAGAAAGGGTTCAATACTCTGAAAATACTTTCAAAACTAAACCCGTAAGCTGCATGACGAATATTGACAACTACTAAGGTCAGTAGTAACGGAATCGTGATGCACCAAAAAGCCGTTTTCAAGGATTTCTTATCTCTTAATAAACTACCTGACATCCAGTAAAAAACAATGATGTACCACGCCTTAGCAAGTAAGAATTTAACAGAAATAAAAGGATTTCCAGAAGTGATCGTTGTAGTGAGTAACCATCCAAAATGTAACAAAATCATCATGCTAATTGGATGCTTAAAAAACTGAATTTCAACCACTTGTGGATTCTTAAACCATTTAACAATGAATATTCCCATCAAACCAATGGTCAATGGTTCGGTGGGTAAATCTGTTCCGAAACCACTTGGGAGTACCAGTTCCGTAGATAAGGGGATACAAATCAGTAAGAGGAAATATATCTTGCGATAGTCCATTATGCTCACTACAATCAAAAGCAGGAGCGCGGGAATTGCAAGTAGATAGTATTGTTCACTAATTAGCCCAATCCATATCGATAATACAGAGACTAACCCAAAAATGAGTAGTGGAGTGGGTAAATGATTCTGCCTGATTTTCTTGAAAAGTGAACTTACCAAAATGGTATATATTTTTTGGTAAAGATAGAATAGGAAAGCGTAGAAATAAAAAAAGAGAGTCAGTAAAGAAAACAATT